>CALXWC010000004.1 GCA_944392265.1 uncultured Alphaproteobacteria bacterium
ATTGGTGCGGCCAAGAAGACTTGAACTTCCACGGGATACCTCCCATAACGACCTCAACGTTACGCGTCTACCAATTCCGCCATGGCCGCAAATCAAAAACTATTGACTGTATAAAATACTATAAAAAAATAATCAAGCTTTTTCTTATCCTAATCACAAAAAAATTTATTTTTTTAGTTCTGAGGGTTCTACAATACCACCAGAGATAACAAATTTTAAGCCTTGTTCAACGCTCATATCCAATTCTATGGTGTCTTTTTTAGGCACAAAAATCAAAAATCCGGAGGTTGGGTTCGGCGTGGTTGGGATAAAAATGTTTAACATTTCTTCATTTAATTTGTTTTTGACCTCTCCTTTGGTATCAGAGCTGACAAAGCCCAAAATCCAAATTCCTTTTCTGGGATATTCTAACAACACAACCTTGCTGAACGCTTGTGTTTTGTTGGAAAAAAAAGTTTCAAAAACTTGTTTTAATAAAGAATATACACTTGAAATTACCGGAAGTTTATAAACAATCCACTCGCCAAGACTCATGAAAAAGCGACCTAAAAATCCGGCGGCAAACATTCCGACAAATATCAATAATGCAACCAAAACCACCAAGCCTAAGCCTGGGACCATCGGAATATTATACATGCTGAAATATTCATGAATGCGTGGCGGAATCATCTTCCCGACCATGCTGTCTATCCAAAAAATGAACTTATAGGCCATATAAAAGGTGATGGCAACAGGTGCGGTTACCAAAATTCCGGTAAATAAATATGCCTTAATTTTTGAGCCTAACTTCATAAAAACGGCTTTTTCTTTCTCTAATCTGATTTTTTTGATATGTATGGCTCGTTCCTGAATTTTTGCTTCTTTTTTCATTTTTAACACCTTTTTATGTCTTCAATCATAAACTGAACGGATGTTCTGCCTTGCCAGGTTTCTTTCTTTAAGACACCGACAACATCAAAAACTTCCCCTTTGGCATTGAGCATTGCCTGACCAATATCATTATCTGCCACTCTGAAAGCAATGGCCTTCAATGATCCGCCAACCGATGAGCTTAGAAAACAACGAATATGTCCGCTTCCGATTATGGATGCTTTGTTGAACTTAACATGATGCAATAACAGCTTTGGTTCGGCGTTTCCGGCGCCAAAAGGCTCTAAAAGCTCTAATTTTTCTGCCAAATCCAAGTTTGCACCGTTTAAGTCTAACTCGCCGTCAATATTTATAATCGGGGTAATATCTTCTTCTCCGATTTTTTCTGATACATATTCTCCGACAAATTTTCTAAATTCTTCAATTTTATTTTCTTCTAATGAAAAACCAGCAGCCATATTGTGTCCGCCACCTTTGGTTATGATTCCTTTTTCCTTAGCGGCAATAATTAATGCGCCTAAATCCACCTGAGGAATGGAACGCGCAGAACCTTTTACCTCATCTGCTTCAATAGACATAACAAATGCTGGCAAATTATATCTTTCTTTTAACTTTCCGGCGACAATTCCTATCACGCCTTGATGCCAATCTTTGCCTGCAACAAAGGCTATCGGATAACTTTGCGGCGTACCTTCCAAAATCTCAATAGCTTTTAACAACACATAGTTCTCAATTTCTTTTCTTTGTGCATTAAACTCACCAAGCTTATCGGCAATTTGGTCTGCCTGAGCCGGTGTTTTTGAGCATAATAACTTATTGCCGAAAGAAGAATCCCCTACTCTGCCGCAAGCATTAATTCTGGGGCCTAAGACATAACCTAAATGATATGTGGTCGGAGCTTCCGTTATACCGGCCTTATCCACTAAAGCTCTTATGCCCTGATTTTCTCTTCTGCTCATTACCTTTAAGCCTTGACGAACAAATGCTCTGTTTAAGCCTTTAAGAGGCACAACGTCACATACCGTTCCTAAGGCGACCAAATCCAACCACTGCATTAAATTTGGCTCAGGATTTTCAGATGAGAAAAAGTTTTTGTTCCTTAAGGCACGGTTAATGGCAACAATAGTTACAAAAACAACACCAACTGCAGCCATATAGCGCAAATATTCAACTTCCGAATTATCATCCAAGCGTTTGGGGTTAACTAATGCATAAACATCGGGTAATCTAACCTCGGCTTCATGATGGTCCAAAACAATCACCGGCATATTTTTTTCTTTGGCATAATCAAAGACATCAAATGCCGTTGTACCGCAATCTGTGGTGATAACCAAATCAACGCCCAGTACCGCGAATTCATCTATGGCTTGCTTGCTTGGGCCGTATCCTTCTTCTCTATCCGGAATATGAACCTCAGGGTTTATGCCCACACTTTCCAAGTATAAACGCAAAACAGATGATGAGGTTGCGCCGTCTACATCATAATCTCCGATAATGGCAATTTTTTCATGATTAATCACAGCCTCTGCAATGCGTTCAGCTGCTTTATCCATATCTTTTAAGCAAGACGGATTGGGCAATAATCTTTGGATTTTGGGTTCTATGAAATCAGGAACACTCTCAGGTGTGTTTTCTCTTAAGACCAAAAGCTTGGCAACCAAATATGGTAAATTGTATCTTTGAGATATATTTTCGACCAAACGCTCGTTAACGGAGGCAATCTTCCAGATATTGCCTCCGATAGACTTTTGGTTTTCTTCTATATTCTCCACAAAAACCACCTAATTAGTATGAAATATAAACTTCTACTCTTCTATTCAGACGTTCGCCTTCAGGCATAACTTCTTGATATGCAGGCATTGAATCTGACAATGCTTCTGTTTGGATTTTTGATGAAGATAAGCCATATTGAGTTAAAGCAGTGGCAACACTTTGAGCTCTTTTGGCAGAAATTTTGAAGTTAGCTAACTTGTGGCTGACAGGATCTGTGTTTCTGGTACGGCTTGAAGCGTATCCTTTTACGGTAACAACAGAGTTTTTCTTAGATTTTGCTAATTTTACAATATTTCTGATTTGTTTATTATATTTAGCATCTAAGCTTGCGCTACCATCATTAAAGTAAAATGTATCTAAGCGGTATGTTACGCTCGGAATGGCATTTTCTTCTTCCATTTGTTCTTGATTGAAAGAGATTTTGATATCTTTTTTATCAGGAATAACAACTTTGTCTTTGTTTTCAGACAAAGCTTTTTCTGCTTGAGCTTTGGTCTCTTTTATTTCTTCTTTTTTAACCGGTTTGGTTTTGGCGGCAAAAGGAATATCCGGCTTTTCATCATCATAAGCCACATTTTTGTCATCAGCTTTCAAAACATCTTCTTCATCCGGCATAGACAACTCTATTTGTTTTCTTTTTTCACCGATAAAAGTGCTTTCATTGTTATTTACGGCAACATCTTCTTCCTCGTCCGTAATTTCAGGAAAAACCGCAGATGAACATGCCGACATCATTAATGCAATAACAATTGCGCTGGTTTGTAATTTTATATTCTCAAGAACTTTCATCTTTTGCCCCTAAATTTAATGTTCTTAATCTATTCTTTTAATATTGATATAATATTCACAAATATAACTCAAGAACAAAAAAAGAATTAACAAATATTTTTTTTATTATATCTTCTTTATATATTGAGGCTTAAATCAGAGGAAATTATGAATAAATTTGAAATTAATTCAGCAATTGATGCGGCTTATTGGTTTATTCAATATGCAGACAAAAAAAATTTTTATCTTGATGATGAAAAAATTCATCAGTTGTTATTTTTGGCTCAATCTTCTTACTTGAAAAAAAATGAGCAAAAACTTTTATTTCCCTCTTTGTTCGTTATTACCGAAAATGGCTTCTTTGAGCCGAATTTGTTAAAAATATTTGCCTTTGGCAGACCTTTTATGCCTCAAGTCAGTTTTGAAAAAGACATTCAAATCTTTTTAGAAAATATATATAACAAATATGCCTCACAACCAACAGTTTCTTTAAGAAATTTGATTATAAACACACCTTTTTATAAAAATTTGTATGCTGAAAACCAAAAACAGTGCGTTTGTGCTTCTCAAATTTTTAGCGATGCCGATAATCTGGAAAAAATTGAAAATAAACAAAATAAAATCAGATTATCTCAAAACGGGCCGATTTATGTTTCTCCATGGAAACCTAAAAAAATAGGAAAATAAGATGAAATTTGCCACTTTATGTCTTTCTTTATGTCTTTTATTTGCTTGTTCTGCCGAAAAAAATCAGAATCCGCAAAGAGAATTATCCGAATTAATTATCGGCAGCGGCAACAAGGCTCAGACTTTTCAAGTGGAAACTGCCGTATCTGATGAAGATTTGGCAAGAGGCCTAATGTATCGCAAAAAACTTGACGCCGACAAAGGTATGATTTTTATTTTTGAAACGCCAAGAAACACTGCTTTTTGGATGAAAAACACGTATATTCCTCTGGATATGATTTTTGTAAATAAAGATTATAAAATCAGCGGAATTGTTGAAAATGTTGCGCCTTTGTCTGAAAAACTCATTTATTCTCCAAAACAGACCATTGCCGTTATAGAGCTTAATGCCGGAACGGTCAGCAAAACAAATCTCCATAAAGGAATGAAAGTGCAACATTTTGCTTTAGGGCAAAATTAGCTCATATTTTTTAATGAAAGAAACCGGATTATATTCTTCCTTAGCACGTCTTAATCCGACTATGCCTAAATCTTGTTCTCTATTAACATATTGATAATTTGAAAAATTTTCTAATGTGAGACGATTTATGGCTGGATAAGAACCTCTGATGGCATATAATGCTTTTTCAAAATGAATAACAATGTGATTTTCATCTTGAACCTCACCTATGGTATAAGCCACTATATTTTCATCCACGCTCAGATAATAACCAAAAAGTTTTCCTTCTAAATATTGCCAATTGTTCAAAATCTTACAAACGGCGGTGTTTTCATGCTCCAGCATCAAATGTCTTTCAGAAACTTCAGGCTGCAACATCCATTGCTCTTGAAAAGTTTTTATTTTTTCAATGTCTTTGGTATGAATTTCTTTTAAGTTATAATTATTATTTTGCAAAAACTGATTAGATAATTTGCGCTGATTGCGATATTTTTCTCCTTCAAGCGTGATTAAATCAGCAATTTGGTACAAATATTCCCAATTATCTCTTTGCGTGTTATCTGAAAATATATTTTGATATGCCAAATTAATTTGTTTGAATAATGCCTCAGGAATTAAAGAAAATTTTTGTTTTTGCAAGCCATAATCTTCAAAAATTTTTTTCCAGTTTTTATTTTGCCAAATTCCAAGCGGCGGACCATAAACATATTGACCGTTATCTTTTAGTTTTATCCAACAAAAATCTTTATCAAAAGCTATTTTTGCCTGATATTTATCACTCCAAGCCCACAGATTAACAAAAGATGTATCTGAACTTTTTTCCATGCAAAGTTCATAATATTTTTCATATTTTTCTTTATCTTCAAGTGTTAAGGGATGAAAGTCTAACATTTTTAATTCTCAGGCAAGACGCAATCATCACCATTGAAGTTAAAGTTTACAACCTCACCTTCAGTAATGGTGAACGAGGTTTTGCAATAATAATTGGTATTTTGATTATCCCACAAACTTTCGCCAAAATTTTCTTGCGGAATTCCGTTATCATCAACTCCAACACCGTTATATGGATTTGTTTCTCCGTTTATGGGTTTGTTGGAGCTTGTAACATAAGTTACAACCTTGGTTTCTTCATCAATTGACCAAACAGAAGATGGTGTGCCCCAAGAATCATATAAGCTGATTTCAGGCATACCAACCCATTGTTGTAAGTTTTCCTGATATGAGATTGCTCCATTGGTATGAGAACAAGAAGCCGTTAAAAACATTAAGAAAAAGATTGTTTTTTTCATTTGTGTTCTCCTTTTTTAATCTCCAATACTTCATACATAAGAGCAAAAATGGTTAATTCAACCTAATTTAATAATTTTACTTCCATTCGATTATTGAGTTTGGCTAAATTAACATCATCTATTTTTGCTAAAACAAGCTGATAATTATCATGATTTTCAACAGATAAGACCAAAGCGTTTTGATGCAACCAAGCTAATTCCTTACCGTTTTCTGACGGAATTTTAACTGATATTTGCTGATATGAGGATGATAACTTATCATCAACCATTTGCAAAAATTTATCGCATCCTTCTTTGGTAATTGCCGATGTTGGAATGATATAGGAAAATCGCATGGCATTTGAGTTGACGTAGTTTTTCATATCTTCATCTAATACATCAACTTTGTTCCATAATTCTATGTAATTGCTTTTTGTTTCTATTTCACTCAACCCGAGATGATGCAACACTTGCAACACATCTTGCTTTTGTTGTTGATGGTTTGAATTGGCTAAATCGCAAACATGAACCACAATATCTGCGGCCAAAACTTCTTCTAACGTGGCTCTGAAAGCCATCACCAACTCGTGCGGTAAATCTGAAATAAAACCAACCGTATCTGATAAAATTACTTCTTTTCCGGATGGAAGCCTTATTTTTCTCATGGTTGGGTCAAGTGTGGCAAAAAGCAAATCTTTTGCAAAAACATTGGCTTTGGTTAATAAATTAAACAAGCTTGATTTGCCCGCGTTGGTATATCCCACAAAAGCCACAATCGGATATGGCACTTTTTTTCTGGCACCTCGTTGCAACTCTCGGGTCTTTTTTACCTTTTCCAAATCTTTTTTAATTTGAACGATTTTATCATCAATAATACGACGATCCAACTCGATTTGAGTTTCTCCGGGGCCGCCTAAAAATCCGGCACCGCCACGTTGTCTTTCCAAGTGGGTCCAGCTTCTGACCAAACGACTTCTTTGGTAGGTTAAATGCGCTAGTTCTACCTGAAGTTTACCCTCTTTGGTTTTGGCTCTTTCGCCAAAAATTTCTAAAATCAGTGCTGTTCGGTCTATGATTTTTATTTTTAGCTTTTTTTCCAGATTGCGTTGTTGTATTGGAGATAAATTTGTATCCACTATCAGCAACTCAATCTCATTTTCAGATAAAATTGTTGCTAATTCTTCTAAAAAACCATTACCGAAAAAAATAGCAGGCTTAATCTCCCTCACCTTAACAATAGCTTGATATTTGATATCTAAATCTATTGCCTCGGCTAAGCGAACGGCCTCTTCCAACCTGCAATCTGCAGATAAAGAAAATTCACGTCCCTGCACTTGAGGAAAAACTACGCCTGCTTTGATTTTCTGATATTTTTTCTTGTTTTCAGACAAAATTATCTATTCTTCCGCAGATGTTTCATCAACTTCAAAATCTATGGCCGAACTTGGCATAATGGTTGAAATTGCGTGTTTGTAAATCAATTGTGTGTGACCATCTCTGCGCAATAATAATGAAAAACTATCAAACCAAGTAATAATACCTTGGAGCTTTACTCCGTTTACCAAAAAAACCGTTACCGATACTTTATTTTGACGAAGATTATTTAAGAAATCATCTTGAACGTTTTGAGACATATCTTTATCCCTTTTATTAGTTATTATTATAATTTTTAATATTAATCATATTTTTTTATTAGTAAAGCATAGATTGAAAAAATGAGCACAATTCTATTCTCAATTAATCAAAAATATTCTCTAACTTTTTGATTCCGGCTGAAAAGACGTAAAAGACCAAAATATCTCCGTTTTGAATTTCTTCAAGCTCAGACGGAAAGATAATTTCATCTTCTCTTGATATTGCGCAAACCTTACTGCTTGCCGGTAAATCTAGACTCTTAATTGTTTTGCCAACCAAGCGAGAACCTTCTGCAACGGGAACCTCCCAAATTTCGGCAAAACCTCTACCCAAAGAAAATGCTTTTTTAACTTCAGGACAACGCAATTCACACAATATTTTTGAGATGGTTACAGATGTGCGGTCCACTAAAATGTTTTCATCAACAATATCCACTAAGTTATTGTAAAATGGAGAGTTAACCAAAGAAATATTGTTTTTAACGCCACATTTTTTAGACAACATGGATGATAAAATATTATCTTCATCTTTCAAGGTGACGGCAACAGAGACATCTGCATTATAAATACCAGCCTCACTTAAAATTTTGTCACTCATCATTTGTCCTTGCAAAACTACCGTATTGTCTAAAGATTTGGCAATTTGCATGGCTTTTTCATAATCTTCTTCAATGATTTTGCAGCTAATGATGTTGTCATCTTGTTCACAAAGCCCTGCAATGCATTTAGAAACTTCATTGCCGCCAAAGACAACGACTCTCTCTATGGCTGAATTTTCTGCTCCGAAAGCAGACATTGTTGCATTAATTTTTTCGGCAGGAATTAAAGCATAAATTTCATCTTTTGCCTCAATTACATCATTTTTATACGGAATAAAAATATTGTTTTTACGGTTTATGCAAACAATTTCCACTTCCAAACTTTCATCAACCTGTGTGAGATTTAGGAGCGGAACTTTTACAAACGGGCTCTTTTCCGGAATTTTGAACGCAACCAAATATAATCTGTTGTTTAATAACGTTCTTACCTCAGAACTGCCCGGAATTTTTAACATACTATATATATATTTGCCGATTTCTTCTTCCGGAGATATAATTAAATCAACCGGAATATGCTCATCTTTATATAAATTAGCCCACAACGGATTTAAAAACTCAGAAGAATTTAATCTGGCAATTTTTCTTGGAACTTCAAACAAGCTATGCGCCACGTTACATGCTGTTAAGTTTACTTCATCATTATCTGTTGCCGCAATTAAGAGCTGAGTTTTCTTGGCATCGGCTTTTTCTAAAACGCTTGGGTGCGATGCAGAGCCTAAAATCGGCAAAACTTCAAATTCTTGTGCTAAATCTTCCAATCTTTTCGGATTATTGTCTATAACAACAATATCATTATTACCTTTAACAAGGTAGCTTACAATACTTCTGCCTACGGCACCTGCCCCACAAACGATAATCTTCATTATTTATCCTTCTTCAGACAAACTGTCAAAATAACGATTTATTTCAGCCAAAGCATCCGGAAAATTATTTATTCTTACATAATTTTCTCTGAACTTTCTGGCATCTCGGCAATTTTTGCAATACCAACAAACATATTTTCTGGAAATGCCTATTGCCAATCTTTCTCCATAATATTCCACCAAAGCTTTAATATGTGTTAATAAAGCCTCTTTTACAGTGTTTTTTAATATGGGTTCAGGCTCTGCCCCGTTTTCCAAATAATTATGAATTTGAGATATTATCCACGGAGCACCTAGTGCAGCCCTTCCAACCATAACGGCATCTACCCCTGTTTCATCAATCATCTTTTTTGCGTCATAAGCATTACATATATCACCATTTCCTATAACGGGAATTTTAACAGCTGATTTAACATCGGCAATTGTCTTCCAATCAGCAACACCTGAATAAAAATCGCTTCTGGTTCTGCCATGAATTGTAATGTAAGAGGCTCCGGCTTGTTCACACATTTTGGCAAAGTCAACGGCATTTTCCGTATTATGATCCCAACCTTTTCTAAACTTAACGCTCACCGGTAATTTGCTGGAATTAACCGCTGTTTTAATAATTTGCTCGGCTCTTTTCATATCTTTCATTAAATATGAACCCGAATTGTTGTTTACAATCTTTTTAACAGGACACCCCATATTAATATCTATTGAGCAAGCGCCTAATTCTTCTACAAAAGGACAAACTTCGGCAAACAGTTCAGGCTCGCCTCCAACCAATTGCACAACAACGGGATAAGCTTCATCCTTAACATCCGCAATTTTATAACTTTTGGGATTTTTTCTTTGAATGGCATTAATTGCCACCATTTCTGAAACCATTTGTCCCTGACCAAAACTTTTTACCAATTGTCTCATTGGTTTATCCGTTATTCCGGCCATGGGCGCTAAAAAAACTTTACTGTCAAAATTTAATATTTTCATTATACCTTATAATCAAAACTTTGGTTATTTTTATACATAAATTCGATGGTTGTTTGGGGTTCTTTATTCATTTGGGCGGCGAACTTATATAAGTTTGAAACATATTCGCTCAAATATAATGTATCACTTGAACTTATCTGTCCAACATTTTGTATTTTGTCAATATTTTCGATATTTATTCCATTTTTAGGAAAAATTATGTCATTTTCCTTTAAATGATGAATATCTGCTATAACTTGTGGCGATAACTTATTGATGCCATATGAAAATTTTGTCCAATTAGTCTCTTTTTGCCACTCTTGCCTTTCTGCAAAATCGACACCCTCTTTCAAAGCGCGTTTTTCTTTTATCGCCTTAACAGAATCTTCTATCTGTATGTTCAGATAAGAATATATGCTTTGTTGTTGTGCCGATATTGCAGACATTGCTTACCTTATTTTCTAATTTAATTTATCTAAGGCTTTTGCCAATATGTAGTAAATCTTACCAATATCAGCTCCTGAAATCACGGAAAGCAAAATTCCGGCTTGTTCATTGCCTCTGGCTCTGGTGATAAGAGTTTCAAAGTCAGATAAATATTTGGTAACTAAGGTTCTGAATTCCATATTCTTTTCATAGAGCTTTTTAATGTCCAAAATTTGTTGTTTGGTCATATTTTTAGCTAAATAGCGTACAAATGCTCCGGTATCACCATTATAATACTTCTTCCAGATTTCTTCTTCAGCCGTAGGATTGAATATTCTGTTAATGTCAACAGAAACTGTTTCCAATCTTTCAATAATCTGTCCGGCATCTTTCAAAAACGTATCAATTTGGGTTTCTTTATATCTGTTTTCCAAATCGGTGATATTTTTTTCTGCCTTTTGCGCTGCATCGGTTACAGCTTTTAACTGTTTGCCTACCACTTCATTAAAGGCAATTGTCTTTTTAACCAACTCATCTCCGTGCAAAGAAAAGTCTGAGCTTGTATCATTTAATACATTCATAACATCAGACACTTTCTTTAAGGTATCATCACCGGCGGCAATCAACACACCGCTTTGTTTCAAGAATACCTCACCTGATGTTCTGATTTCATTGGATATTCTTTCTGCATTAGAGGCAATTTCGGTGATGGTTGCACGTAATTTATTGCCTGAATTTTCAAAATGAGTAGCCGTAATTTTTGAGGCTTCTTCCATTTGCAGGCTCAGAGTTTTTAAGTTTTCTCCCAAACCCTTAACCTTTTCATAAGCCATATTCGCACGGTTTGATAATTGAACAGATGTATCGTTTAATACTGTATTAAAGCATTCAACCAACTCTTTAGTGTCTTCTGAAATCTTTATCATCTTATCGCTTTGTGCGGTTATAAGATTATTGATTTCAAACACACCGCTGCTGGCTTCAGCCGTTACGGTATTAAAGTTTGCAATGTATTTTTCATAATTCTCCATTGCCGTGGCAATCTTAGCACTGGATTTGTTAATGCTTACGCCCATATCGTCAACCAACTGACCTAATGAAATGTTCATTTGTTCAACGTTCTTGATTGAATCTTTAGAAGACTTGTTAACGTCTTCATTTATCTTCAATAATCTGTCGCCCAAAACATTAAATTCATAAGCAATTTTTGAGGAGTTTTCTAATACACTTTCTGTACTGCTCTTGAACTGATTATTGATTTCATTCATCTTGTTAGAAATTTCAACAGAAGCATCTGTCAAATATTTATATTGTTGAGCCAAAGAAGATTCACCCAAACGAGTTTGTGTGGCAACCGTGTTGGCAATATCTGTTAATGTTTCGGTTTGTTTTTCAAAACTTTCTTTAATTAAATCTGATTGAGCAATGGTTTTGTTCAAAAATTCATTAAAATTCTGAGACTGAGAATCTAACATGGAGATTGTATTTTTACTCTCTTGAACCATGTTTTGATTTGCTATATTAATTTTTTCGCAATTAGCCATTATAGCAGAAGTGAAATCATCAGAACTCAAGGTCAAACCTTTAACCGAATTATTAAAGTTTTCAAAATTATATCTGAAGGCTTCAGATATTTGAGACATTTTATCGGTAATTTCTTGAATGAAACTGTTCACCTCATTATTTTGTGCGGCAATTGATTCATTAACTTCTGCCAATTTATCAATTGATTTTACGGTTTTGGCAACAAAAGAATCAACGCGTTTATCTACATCTTCATCCAACAATGTCATTCTTGCAAAAACTTTATCTGCGCTTTGTTCAATGATAGAAACTTGTTTTTTCAATGTGTTACCCATGTTATCCGTATTTTCGGTCAAACGGTCACAAATGTTGAAAAACTCATTTTCTTGTTGTTTGAAGAGCAAGCTTATGTTTTCAGCTTTTTCATCTAAGGTTTGAACGACATCAGCCACATGTTTTATTGTAGCCTCGGCAGCTTTGTTCAAGCTTTCATTTTGCTCAGCAAAAGAAGAACTCAAACGTTCTACCGCTGTTTCTGAATTTGCCGTGGCAATATTAACATTAGCAGCATGTTTTTCTAAGTTTTCAGCAACGGTTATTGAACGTTGAGCCACAACATCAGTTAATTTTTCAATTTCTTTAGATTGTGTTGTTAAAATGCTTTCCATGCGTGCAACTTTACCCAAAGCTTGGTCTGCCGTTGCATCAAAATTATGAGCTTGTTCGCTCAAGCTTACGTTAACTTCTTGAGCTTTGCTTACAGCCTTGTTGCAAACGTCAAATGTTTCGGCAAGTTGTTTTTTCAACTGTTCTACCGTATTGTTTGACTCATGGCTCAAGAACAAAGATGTTCTGGTCAACTCATCAATTTGATATTTAAGTTCAGCCTTAATTCCATCGATCTTGTTAATTGTTTCTTCAATGTTATTTTGTTGTTGAATAAAGGCACTCTCACCAACCTTGCTTTGAGCAACAACCAATGAAGCGGCTTCGTTCAAGTTATCAGTATTCTTCTTAACAACACCACTAACATCTTCTAACTTAGCTTTGGCCAAATCTGTTTGTTCTTGAAGAGTATGAACACTATTTTTGAAGTCTTGTAACAATAACTTGAAGTTGAGCATAATACTATCGCTGATTTTGACCAAATCTTCATGTTTTTTGTTAATATCTTCGTGTATGCTGTTTGTATTGTTAAAGTATTGTTCAGAAAGAGCAGACATTTTATTGTTGCTTTCTTCGCTCATCAAAACAACATCTGTCATATTCTTAATTATTCCGGCAGATGTTCCAGAGATGTTGTCGGCACTCTTATTTAAGTTATTTTCAACAGCTTTAACATCTGAAGTAATCTTGTCTGATAAGCCTTGGAGGTTTTGAACCTGAATGGCAATTGTTTCATCTATCAAGTTTGCTCTTGAAACAATCTTGTCTACTTCAGCGCTTAATTGACGATTGTGAGTATTAAACTTATCAGTCAAGTCATTAGAGAAATCATCTAATCCGGACATATAATTATCAATTGTCGCTTTTTGGTTTTCAAAAATCTCACTCACCTCACCAATGCTTCCGTTAACAACTTGTTTTATATTATTAACATATTGGGCAATTTGGTTGTTTTGAGATTGGAAATCCATGTCTAAATGGCTAATGTTTGTCTTAATTTGATCTGAAATGCGGTTCAAATGATTTTCAACAGACACACTCTGATTAACCATAACATCGTCAATTTTATGAACGCTGGCATCAATTTTTTGGGTAATCTTATCTAATTGGGAATCCATATTCTCAGATTGAGTATTCAAAGCGCCGTCAATTTCAACAATCTTGTTGTTAATTTTTTCAGCAATCACATCACAAGCGTTTACAACATTTTGCACGGTTTGATCCAATTTATTGGTCTGACTATCCAACAACTCAGCCACACCAGAAACACTTTTAACAGTCATATTGCCAAAATCAGCCAAAGTTTGGTTGGCTTTATTCATTTTGGCAGTATTTTCTTCAACCATTGACTTAAATAATTCGCTTGATTTTTGCAACTCACTGATATTGGGGATAATTTTATCAAACAAAACTTGGCAATTTTGTTGCATATTTTCAGCAGATACGGAAAAATCGCTCACATACCCTTTGAAAGCATCTGATGAAGATTGAGCTTTGTTGGCAACATAATCAAAATTTTGAACAAGTGTTTTAACACCTTCGGTTAACTCTACAATTGTGTGGGAAGAATAATTATCTAGTGAGGCAACGAGTTTTGCAAAATCATTAACTCGTGCACTTAATTCTTGTTTAATGATATCTGTTTGTTGCATGGCATGTTTGGTTACTTCTTGCAACTCAACAACTTGGGAACGAATGGCATCTGCCATGGCTTTGGCGGTTTGGGCGCCGCCTTCTTCGGGATATACCAATTGGTTCATGTAAGCACGCAAAAACTTTGCCTCGTTCTTAAAGCTTGTACCTCTGTCAATATAAGCCATTACGACCCAAATAATGGCCAAAGGTAAAGTTACACCGGCTAAGAATCCACCAAATTCGTCCGGCATCATTAAAAACAAGTTTGACCAACCAAAAAACTGGGTAATGTATATCAAAACAATGATAAACCATAATACGGATATACCTATCATCAAGCGAGTCAGGTTGTTGGCCAGCCAAGTTGATGATGCGTTTTCTTCTTTATAATCAACAACAGTGTTTTCAGACATAAATTTTGGCAAAGAAGGTTGTGCCTTAGGTCTTTGATTTGACATAAATATATTCCCTAAATTTTGATAATTATCCCCATTTGACGAGCAAGAATATCCCCATATCATCACTCATCTCGCGTAGTGTATAATATTTTTTTTGATTTTTAAATATTAAAGTAATAGATAAAAACTTATCCACAGCCTATTCTTTTATATTAAAACAAGCCGGATATTTTTCCGTTCTCGTCCACGTCTATTCTTTCTGCCGAAGGGGATTCCGGTAATCCAGGCATATCAACAATACTTCCGGCAAAAACAACCACAAATCCGGCACCTGCCGATAAAGAAACATCTCTAATCGGCAAAATATAATCTTTCGGCGCGTTTCTTAAGGCTTTGTCATGAGATATGGAGTTTTGTGTTTTGGCAACACAAATCGGCAGGTCACCATAACCCTCTTTTTGATATCTGATTAATTTTCTTGCAATATCTTCAGGAATTTCAGCCCAATTTGCACGATAAATTTCTTTGGCAATTATATTGATTTTATCTTCCAAATCTATATCATTTTCATATAAATAATGAAAATTATTGTCTTTTTTAGTTTCTTCTATAACAACTTTAGCCAAATTTTCAACGCCTGCTCCGCCTTTTTCCCAACCTTCGGACAAAACAGCTTTTACGCCTAAGGCTTCTGTCTTTTTCATTAACAAATCTATTTCTTTATCTGTATCTGAGGCAAATTTATTTACGGCAACTACTACCGGAAGACCATATTTTTTCATATTTTCAATATGCGTCTTTAAATTATCAAAACCTTCATCTAAGGCCTGTAAATTTTCTTGAGTTAAATCTTCTTTATTCACACCGCCATGCATTTTTAAGGCTCTTATGGTTGCCACAATCACAACAGCAGATGGCTTTAGATTTGCCTTGCGACATTTGATATCAAAAAATTTTTCAGCGCCTAAATCTGCACCAAAGCCGGCTTCTGTTACCACATAATCTGCCAATTTTAATGCTGTTTTGGTAGCAACAATACTATTGCACCCATGCGCAATGTTAGCAAAAGGTCCACCATGAATTAATACCGGCGTGTGTTCCAAGGTTTGAACCAAGTTTGGTCTTATGGCGTCTTTTAATATGGCGGCCATAGCGCCCACAGCTTTCAAATCTTTGGCATAAACAAAATTGCCGTCTTTATTTTTACCAATAATGATTTTGCTCAAACGTTCTTTTAGGTCTGTAATATTTTCTGCCAAGCACAATATGGCCATTACTTCACTGGCAACACTAATGCAAAACTTGGCTTTTCTTTCCACACCATTAACTTTTGCGCCTTGTGCTATGGTAATATCTCTTAAAGTTCTGTCATTTAAATCCAAGCATCTCTTCCATGTGATTGAATTTTCATCCAAATTTAGTTTATTTCCCTGATAAAGATGATTATCAATCATTGAAGCTAATAAATTTGCGGCAGTTGTCACGGCATGAATATCTCCGGTGAAATGCAAATTAATATCTTCCATCGGAATAACCTGAGAATATCCACCGCCTGTGGCACCGCCTTTGGTTCCAAAACAAGGACCTAATGATGGTTCTCTTAAAGCAATCATTGCTTTTTTATTCAAACGATGCAAAGCATCTCCCAAACCAATAGAAACTGTTGATTTTCCTTCTCCGGCTGAGGTTGGCGTGATGGCCGTGACTAAAATTAATTTGCCATCTTTAATATCTGAATTTTGAATCTCTTTTAGTTTTTCAGCAGACAATTTGGCCTTATATTTTCCGTAAAACTCAATATCATCTGACTTTAAGCCAATTTGGGAAGCAATTTTTTCAATCGGATAAAGTTTTGCGTTTTGTGAAATTTCAATATCTGTTAACATTTCTCACTTCTCCTCGGCTTTCTTTTTTAAAACATAATTTAGTTTTTTTAAGGCTTGGATTTGCATTTCTTGTTCATTCAGGCCTGCCGGAACAACAACGCAAACTTCCGTTTGGGTTTCCGGTTCAATTGCACTTACTTTAATATATTGCCCTTGTCTTATATATTCAAATAAAATTTCAGCCATATAAACACAAAGCAGGCATAAGCCTGCTTTATTTACTCCTTTGTTTCTTTCAAAAATTTATTGTTTTTCGGGAAGCCGAAAGGTGCTAACTTACCAACTTGAGCACGATGTCCTAACCAGGTTAACAACTCCGTTTCTGTTTTGGTTCCTCCGGCTCGGTTATAGGTAAAGCCTTCACTTTCCTTAAAGATTTGAATATCGCTTAAGCCACCGTCTTTGTATTTTTGCAAGGAAACACCTCTTCCTCTGGCCATGCTTGGAACCTCTTCTGCCTTAAAGACCAAAAGCTTGCGGTTATCACCAATAACGGCAACCATATCACCATCCATTCTCTTGCAGAACTTGGTATATTCTCCGGCTTCAACATTCATAATCTTGCGGCCATTTCTGGTTTGAGCCAAAATATGATTTTCATCCACAACAAAACCACGGCCTGTGTTTGATGCAATAAGATATTTGGCTTTTGCATCAAAGACAAACATTTCGGTAATATTGTCATTAATACCTAAATCTATCATCAAGCGCAATGGCTGACCAAAGCCTCTTCCACATGGAATTTCATTGGCCGGAATGGTAAAGAACTTGCCTGAAGTATCAAATAAAATGATTTTATCTGTTGTTTGTGCATGAATGGCAATCAACAAAGCATCATCATCTTTGAACTTGAAGTCTTCATTTAGGTTGCTATAACCTTTTAAGGCTCTAATCCAACCTTTTTGAGACAAAATTACGGTAATTGGTTCTTTTTCAATAAAGGCTTCTACCGGCACATCTATTTCTTCAGAAACTTCGGCAAATTCGGTACGGCGTTTGCCTAAAGCTGTTTTCTTGCCAAATTTTTCTCTTGTTAATTTAATTTCTTCGGCAATGGCGGCCCAGCGTTTGCCTTCATCTGCAAGCAAAGCTTCCAATTCGCCTTTTTCTGCTGACAAATCATCATATTCTTTTCTGATTTCCATTTCTTCTAACTTGCGCAAAGAACGCAATTTCATATTCAAAATGGCTTCAGCTTGATTATCTGTCAGCTCAAATTTTTTCATCAATTCTGTTTTAGGTTCGTCTTCTTCACGGATAATTCTAATCACTTCATCTAGGTTGAGATATGCAATTAAGTATCCGCTCAAAAGTTCCATACGAGCAATAATCTTGTTTAAACGGAAGTTTACACGACGTTTTAACACATTGTGTCGGTGATTCAAAAACTCGGATAAAACCTCTTTAATGCTCATTACTCTTGGAACGGTATCAGAATCCAAAACATTCATATTCATTGTGAAACGAACTTCTAAGTCTGTTTGCTTGAACAAATGTTCCATCAACAGAAAAGCGTCTACACTTCTGTTCTTAGGCTCTAATACAATACGAACATCATGAGATGACTCATCTCTGACATCGTTTAACATTGGCAGCTTTTTATCTACCAACAAGGATGCAATTTTTTCAATTAATTTAGATTTAACAACCTGATACGGGATTTCTGTAACCACAATTTGATATTGTCCGTGGCCTAAATCTTCTTTCTCCCATTTTGCACGAATGCGGAAAGTTCCTTTTCCTTGTGTATAAGCGTCTAAAATTGTGGAAAACTTATCAATAATCACACCACCTGTCGGGAAATCAGGGCCTTTAATTCTTTTAACCAAAGGTTCCATTCCGCAATCAGGGTTTTCAATTAAATATAACAAAGCATCGCAAACTTCACTTAAGTTATGCGGCGGAATGTTTGTGGCCATACCAACGGCAATACCGACAGAACCGTTGCACAACAAGTTTGGCACCATTGAAGGCATAACAACAGGTTCGCTCTCCTCGCCGTCATAAGTATCACGGAAATCAACGGCATCTTCATTCAAACCTTCCATCATTGCTATGGCAAATTCGGTTAATCTGGCTTCGGTATAACGCATAGCGGCGGCACCGTCTCCGTCAATGTTACCAAAGTTTCCTTGTCCGTCTACCAAAGGGTATCTGACTGAAAAATCTTGTGCCAAACGCACCATGGCGCCATATACTGCTGTGTCACCATGCGGGTGATATTTACCGATAACATCACCAACCACACGCGCACATTTCTTAAAACCGGACTTGGGGTCCAAATGCAATTGGCGCATTGCATAAAGCAAACGTCTGTGCACTGGCTTTAAGCCGTCTCTGACATCGGGCAAAGCACGATCGACAATTGTTGACATTGCATAAGACAAATAGCGGTTGCTTAATTCTTCCGCTAAATGGACGTCTTTAATCTTTTCTTCTGTTTCAGCCATCTTTCTACCTGTTATAATCCTAAATTAGATAGCAAATTAGCACGGCTCGGCGGGAATTTCAAGCCGTGAGTTTGAAAAAAGTTTTTATTTAGGAAAAACTCCGTCATTTTTAACAGATTTCTTAATTCTTCCATTGATGGAAAAAAATTTTTGTTAACAATAAAATGCGGATATAAAAATAACCTATTCTGATATGGATCTCCTGCTTCTTTACAAACGGCTTTTCCTGTTTTGGGAGATACATAATATAAGTTGTTGGTTGTTCCTGTTGCGGAACACTCGCTCAAATCAAGAGAAATTCCTAAGAAATCGAGCAAATAGAACTCAAAATACGCATAGTTTGACAGCCAATTTTCTTGATTTATATCAATAAAAAATTTTTCTAAATATTGATATAACATATCTATCGGCATTTGTTCGGGCATGCAGATATTGCTTAAGCAACAAAGAGAAGCCAAAGTTTCTAATTTTTGAGAATTGGTCAAGAAATTAACCGTATCAGGAGAAATAAGCTCTACTTTCAAGCTCAACATATTTTCATCAACTCTGGCATAAGCTTCAATTTTTACCTTATTGCCTAATTGAAATGTGCTTAAGTTCTTTTTGGACAACGCATTTTTTACAAAACCGACGACTTTTCCGTTTTTTCTCGTTAAAACACTCAAAATTGCGGAACTTTCGCCGTGTTTTTTTATGTTAATGATGTATCCCTCGTCTTCAAACTTCATTTCATTCTCTAAAAAAATAGCCCCTTGCGGGGCTAAATATTACATATTGGCTGCTTGCGCCACAATTGGCTCATAATATGGAGCAACAACTTCTTTGGTTATTTTATCATAAGCTTGTAACTCTGATAAAACGCGTTTCATATCTCTTAACGCTATTGTATTCGGACCATCAGACAATGCTTTATCAGGATTTTCATGTGTTTCCATAAATACGGCAGCAACACCTACGGCAACAGCAGCTCTTGCCAAAACAGGAGCAAACTCTCTTTGACCACCTGTGCATCCGCCTAAACCTCCGGGTTGTTGGACGGCATGTGTAGCATCCATAATCACAGGACATCCGGTATCTTTTGCCATTTGCGGGAAACTTCTCATATCTGTTACCAATGTGTTATAACCAAAAGAAGCACCTCTCTCGGTTAAGCAAACATTATGGTTTCCGGAATCATCGCATTTTTGAACAATGTTTTTCATATCCCAAGGAGCCATAAACTGACCTTTTTTGATGTTTACAACCTTACCTGTTTTAGCTGCAGCGACAACCAAATCTGTTTGTCTGCACAAAAAGGCCGGAATTTGCAACATATCTACATAAGGAGCAATTTCTGCGCATTGTTCTTTTTCATGAACATCTGTTACAATCGGTAAATTTGGATATTTTTTCTTGATATCAGCAAAAGTTCTGATACCTTCTTCCATGCCAACACCTCTGGCTCCGTTAATGGATGTGCGGTTGGCTTTATCAAAAGAGGCTTTGAAAATATAATTAATTCCTAATTCTTTGGTGATTTTAACCATTTCTTCGGCAATCATCAAAGCGTGGTCATGACTCTCTATTTGGCAAGGGCCTGCCAATAAAGACATCGGTAATGTATTGGAAATTTCAAAATTACCAATTTTTATAATTCTTTGTTCCATTATTCGCCTTTCATGAAATTATCTTTATCCTCTATAGCATAAAAATTTTTTTTTGCAACAATATTTTGGACAAAATAAAAAAAACTCACAACAATCATATGTTGTGAGTTCTCTTTTTTCTACTGATAAAACAATTGTTTTATATTGTTTTCATGCATTTTTTGCAACAAACTTGCCTTCAGGCGCAACGCTTCTTCCGTTTTGATAAAAATTTGAGCATTTTTTTGAATACTCATTTCAGGTTGTGAACTCACTTCTTGTAAAAACGCAAGCTTTTCCTCTTTTTCATCAATATTTGAGCTCTGAAGACAAGCAATGGCATTTTTTATCAACTCTTCAGCTACAATATCTTGTCTGAACATCAGCTGTATTATATCTTCTGACCAAACATAGAGATGAGCCCCCATACAACAAAAGCTCCCCACAAGAAAAGCTCCAACATCATACATAGTCTTAGACCATCTTTTAGGACAAACCCAAATGGCACGTTGATGCAATAAAACTTCTTTCATCTTCTCTATGAGTTGATTTTGGGTTTCGTTTATTGCCGGATTAAAAGCAGATACCTCGCAGATATCTTCGTTATTTACTCCTAATCCATTCAACAAGCCATGCACAATCTGATAATTAATACTGCCCCCGTCAAACTCCAAAACATAAAGTTTGGGTGCTTTTTTATAACTTTGTTTTATGTCATGATAAATGTATGATGCATAAACAAAGTTATCCAAACTCACACACGGAACAACCAAAACATTAAACTGGCGAGCTATGGTTTTATATAAGCTTGCTTGTCTTAACGCTTTGAAATCTGAAAGATTTTGTGCTTTATCTCCAGCCAAATCAACCATTTTTTTGATGTAATCTTCTTCCATATTTGGGGTATAGAATAAAAATTTATCGGCCAAATCCGGTTTGGTTTGCTGCAAAGTCTTTAGATAATCAAAATGTCCGACAAAAAGTGTTCTTCCTATCAAACGAATATCTTGTAAGTTTCTGGAAAGCTGCTGATGACAGGCTTCATTCGGTGTCCTCCAAACATCCATATCTATGCGATAACTTACATAAAAATGATGAATGGACTGCAACTTGTTTGCAATTTCCAGACTTGTCTTACCACTACCATAGACCAAACAGTTCACATTTTGCATTTTTTCCGTATCAATCGCATAAAAGCAATTTGTTTCCTTTTTAGGCGTTTCTTTGAAAACACTTAACAATGTTTCTAGAATTTTTTCTTTTTCCATAATTATAAAGATTAAGTTAATAATAAAATATATGTTGCAACCTTATACTCTCTTTTGCCTTATTGCAAATAAAAAAGCCACCTTTTTACAGGTGGCTTATTCTTTTTATTTTGCTTCTTGTTGTTTTTCAATTGCAGCTTTAACAAATGAAACAAACAACGGATGCGGATCAAACGGTCTGGATTTTAATTCCGGATGGAATTGAACACCGATAAACCATTTATTGGCCGGAATTTCAACGATTTCAGGCAAACGTCCGTCCGGAGATTTTCCGGTTACGACCATGCCTGCGTCGTTTAATTGTTTTTCATAAGCCAAGTTTACTTCATAACGATGACGGTGACGTTCTGAAATTTTATCCGTGCCGTAAATTTTTCTAACCAAAGAATCTTTTGCCAAAACGCAAGGATAAGCGCCCAAACGCATGGTTCCGCCCAAATCTCCGTCCTTAGAGCGTTTTTCTTTGTCTCCGTCTTTTTCCCATTCGGTCATTAAGCCGACAACAGGTTCACAGTTTGAACGCAATTCTGTGGTATAAGCGTTTTTAACACCGGCCACATGTTGCATTGTTTCAATAACGGCCATTTGCATACCATAGCAAATTCCCAAAAACGGAATATCATTTTCACGAGCATATTTAATTGCGGCAATTTTTCCGTCTGTTCCGCGTTGACCAAATCCGCCCGGAACCAAAATGGCTGAAACATCAGATAAATAAATATCCGGTTCGCTTTTTTCCAAGAGTTCAGAATCTACCCATTTGATTTTTACTTTGTATTTATTAGCAATACCACCATGAACCAAAGCTTCATGAATAGATTTGTAAGCTTCCAACAATTGCATATATTTTCCGACAACGGCAATTTTAACCTCTCCTTCCGGATGACGGATAATATCAACAATTCTTTCCCATTTGCTTAAATCAGGCTCGCCTTCACATTCAATGCCAAAGTGTTTGCAAACTTGTTTGTCCATACCTTCATGAGAATATGCAATTGGCACTTGATAAATGTTGTCAACGTCCAATGCGGCAATAACGTTTTCTTCTCTGATATTGCAGAACAAAGCAATTTTTTTCTTTTCATTTTGCGGAATTTCGCATTGAGAACGGCAAAGCAACATATCCGGTTGAATTCCGTATTCTTGCAATTTTTTAACAGAGTGTTGGGTTGGCTTTGTTTTTAATTCGCCAGCAGCCGGAATATAAGGCAACAAGGTAACGTGAATAAACATTGCTCTTTCACGGCCTAAATCATAGGCAACTTGACGGATGGCTTCCAAATATGGCTGACCTTCAATATCACCAACCGTACCGCCGATTTCACACAAAACAAAGTCTTCATCCGTGATGTCTGACAAAATGAAGTCTTTAATTTCATTGGTTACATGCGGAATAACTTGAATGGTTGCACCCAAATAATCACCATGGCGTTCTTTATCGATTACTCTTTGATAAATTTTTCCGGTGGTAATACTATCTGTTTTGTGGCAGGAAACACCTGAAAATCTTTCATAGTGACCTAAATCCAAGTCTGTTTCTGCACCATCATCAGTTACATAAACTTCACCGTGTTGATATGGGCTCATTGTTCCGGGGTCTACGTTCAAATATGGATCAAGTTTTCTCATACGAACCTTAAAACCTCTGGATTGTAAAACAGAAGCTAAGGAAGCTGAAGCTAATCCCTTACCTAATGATGATACAACACCGCCGGTGATAAAAATAAATTTTGTTTTTTCTGACATATCTTTTCCTTTTAATTTAAAGTGAGAGAGGCACCTTCCTTATTAAAAGGTGCCTCTATGTTAACTCATTTGTTTCATCAATCAGCTACCGGAGCTTGTGGTTCTGCATTCGGAACGCTTGGTGCCGAAGTTTGAACGTCCAAAATTGAGTTTGAACGTTGCTCAAAACCTTTATGATATATAGATAATGAAATACTGGTCAAAATAAAGATTGTTGCCAATATTGCGGTTAAACGGGTTAAAAAGTTGCCTTTGCCTCTGGCTGTTAAAAAGCTGTTGGCGCCGCTTCCGCCGCCCAAACCGTTAAGCGCACCGCCTTCTGAACGTTGCAACAAAATTACGGCAACCAAAAAGATTGCAACAATCAAGTGAACTACTAATAAAACTGTTCCCATTTTTATATCCTTACAATATTAGAAGCCTGCGTTTTTAGCAATGCTGATGAAATCTGCAACTTTAAGGCTTGCTCCACCAATCAAAGCACCGTCTACATCTGGCAAAGACAAGAATTCTTTTGCGTTGCTCGGTTTTACGGAACCACCATACAAAATGCGCATTTTGTTGGCATTTCCTTTGCCCAATTTCTTAGCCAATACTTTTCTTACTGCAGCGTGAACTTCTTCAACATCTTCTGCAGTCGGAGTTTTGCCTGTGCCGATAGCCCAAACAGGTTCATAAGCAATAACGGTATTTGAAGCTGTTGCTGTTTCAGGAACAGAACCCAAAATTTGTTTTGAGCAAACATCAATGGTTTTACCGGCATCACGTTCTGCCAAAGTTTCACCAATACAGATAATAACTTTTAATCCGGCATCATAAGCTGCTTGAGATTTTTTGCAAATCAATTCATTGCTTTCACCATGATCGGCTCTTCTTTCAGAGTGGCCGGTAATAACATATTGGCAACCGGCATCTTTTAACATAACAGGGCTGATATCACCTGTGTGAGCACCTTTTTCTGCAAAATGGCAATCTTGTGCGCCCAAAGCTACTTTTGCGCCTCTTAAAGCTTTTTTAACTGAAGTCAACAATGTGAACGGCGGGCATACCAAAAATTCGCATTCAGGTTTTCCCATTGCCTTTACCTCTGCGGCAACACCTTTAGCCAAAGCAACACCGTCTTCCAAAAGACCGTTCATTTTCCAGTTGCCGGCAATCATAATTTTTCTAGCCATTTTTTTCATCCTTATTTTCATTAAAAACATATTTGCCTTCTATTTAGCACATCAAATTTTAATTTTCCAGATAAAAAAACTTTTCAACATAATTATTTTGTAAAGATTTTCGTGTATTATTTGTAAATTTATAAAGACATCTGATTATTTTTAATTATAATTTCAAAAAAAATAATTTAAATAAGGTTGTTTGAATATGATTACGAAATTGTCTAAATTTAAAGATTCATGGCTCATTAAGGTTCTTTTGACCTTAACAGCTTTAAGTTTTGTTTCTTTATTCGGTATTACCAGCTATATCGGCAGTGCCGGAAAAAATAACCCCGTCATTGAAGTCGGTGCTTATAAAGTTAATAAGTCTGAACTTAACGAAGAATATATGCATGAGTTGCAAATGGCTTCTAACCTCTTTGGTAATGATGTGGAAATTAATGAAGCAATGAAACTTGCCATTTTACAAAATATCATTCAAAAAGATTTGGTTAACGGTATTTTGGCTCAAACAGCCCAAAAACTTGGCGTCAGCATCAGTGATGCTTATGTCAGAAACGTTATTTTCTCTCAAGCTGAATTTTTGGATGCAGACGGACGCTTCAATAAAGAAAAATTTAACCGTTTGCTTGCCCTTTCCGGCTGGAATGAAAGCAAATATATTGATACTTTGAAACAAGATATCATTAAACAACATCTTGTATACACCATGGTTGACGGTTTTAACTTCCCTGATTTTATGAAATCTTATTTGGAAAAAGTTGCCAACCAAAGAAAAGTATTCAAATATATTGTTATTAATAATGATAATTTGAAAATTGACAGAGAAATTTCTCAAGAAGAATTAGAGCAATATTATCAAGATTTTGCCGTTCAATTTACCGAACCAGAGAAAAGAGATGCTTCTTTTATTGTGTTGTCTGTTGAAGATATTGCACAAAACATCACTCCGTCTCAAGAAGAAATTCAGGCTTATTATGATGCTCATATTGACCAATTTGTTACGCCTGAAAAAAGAAACTTGCTCCAAATGGTCTTTGACAATGAGGATGAAGCATTCAAAGCTGCTCAACGCTTAAATAACGGTGAAGATTTTTACAAAGTAGCCCAAGAAATGGCAAAACAAGACAAATCTGCCACAGAGCTTGGTTGGGTTGCCAAAGATGAACTCATTGCCGACATGGGTGACAGAATGTTTAGCGCAAAGGTTAACGAAATTGCCGGTCCTGTTCAATCAGATATGGGATGGCATATTATGAAATTAATCGGTGTCCAAGCTAAAAAAGAAATGCCTAAACAAAAAGCTCACGCTCAAATTATTAGTGAAATCAGAAAAGCTCAGGCTTATGATTTGGCTTATGAAAAAATGGCTCAAATTGAAGATGAAATCGGTGCCGGTAAAACTTTTGCCGATATTGCCAAAGATAATAAAGCTAAAATCTATAATGTGATGGGGTTAGATGAAAGCGGAAAAGCAAAATCTATCTCTAAAGGCCAAGAAAAGCTCTTGAAATCTACAGACTTTGTTGATGCGGTATTCTCATATAATCCAAATGAAGTTAGCCAAGTTTTGGAAGAAGAAGACGGTTTTGTTTTGGTTAACGTAGATAAAGTTACAGAAGCTCACCCGATTGATATTGAACAAGTGCGTCCTCAAATTGTTGAAATTTGGGAAGCCAATGAAAGAAGCGCCATTGCTCAAGAAATTATCAATGACGTAACTCACGATTTGGAAAACGGTGACAATATTAATGATGTGGCTGCTCGTTTCAAATTAAAACTCAATACAACCAAACCATTAAAGCAAAACGAAAACTTTGCAAACCTTAATGCTTTGCAAATGAAAGAAATGTTCCAAGAAGCTTTAGATACTCCAAAAGTATTTAATATGGATAAAACTAATGTTATTGCCATTGCCGAAAAATCTATGATGGACAATAAAAAATTAAGCAAAGAAGAATTAAATGCTTTGCAAGCTAAAGCTACAATGGAAATTTTGCAAGAAAACGCAAATAATTTGGTTGATGCATATGGTTCTGACTTTAAGATCAATATTGATTATAAAGAAGCCGGATTATCTGATATTTAATCAAATTATCCAAGATAAAAACAAAGCCTCGTCAAAATTGACGAGGCTTTGTTTTTTGGAGTTTATAACTTTATATTTAAATTAGTGTGTTCTCTCATTGTGTTTTATGGAGGATACTCCTTGAGGAGTTAACTTGCTTGATGACGGAGAACAGTCGTCAGTCAACAAGTATTCTACTTTGGATAAGCAGCTTTGTAGTGTTTCTTTTGCTGCATCCCAAACTTGCAAAACTTTTCTGCGGGCCAATTTTTGCCACACTGACTTTTTTCTTTCTATCAATTTTTGATGATAATACCATGCAACTTCGGCATTCATCAAATTGACTTCCGGATAAGGCGTAAGATTTTTGCCGTTGTTTCTGAATATAAACGACAAATCTTGAATATCCTTACGGTTCGATGAAGGGTTCTTTGCCTTATAATCTTTTGCTATTTGAAGCATTCTTCTTCTGGCATGTGCATTCAGCCTAACCAAAGCTTTATACACTCTTTTCTCTTCATCAGTTGTGATAGATTTTTCACTAATTTTTTTATTTGGAGAATTAAAATAGTCACTTAATTCTTGGTTGCTGTAATTGTACAAACCGTACAATTCTGCCTTTAGCTGGACCATGTCCTGCACACTCATAGAGCTTAGTCTTTCTTTGTTTTCAATGCAAAAGACTACCTCTTCCACCTGCGGGGTCAGGCAAAATTTTTGATATTGTACATTCATAATTTTCTCTAAAAAATACTGTGAAATATCTAACCGAAGTCGGCATAATACTCATATTAAGATGAATGTCAATATGTTTTTTAAATTATTTTTGCATTTGTGTTAATAAGTTTTTCATAACGGCTTGGTCAACAAATTCACCTCTTTTGATGTACATATTTCTTTGTACATTATCTTTTATGGATTGAGCAACCTTGATATATTTTTTTTGCAAAACCGGAATACAGGCCGAAATTTCTCTTTTTTCGCCTTTTAAGCCGCTCTGCATTTCTCCTTCATAAACGCAATCCATAACAATATCAGGCAAAAGTTTATTTCCTTTGGTTAAAAAATCTGTATAAACCCCTGCTCCGCCCGCTATATATAAGTCTTCGGCAAAGTCTTTGAAAAAGTTTATGTCATCAACAACAAAGTGATTCTCTTTGTCTGAGGGTTTATAAGAAAAATCTGAAGTCAGAATAAAAATTTTGCAATTTGGAATTGTTCGATTGGGCAAGGCCTCATAAGTCAAACGCCCCATAACCACATTTTTTTCTTGAACCATATTGGTGAAAAAAAGTGTGTCTGACGGAATATTCCACGGAATGTGCTTGCCTATGGCAATAATATTGTCTTCTTTATGTCTGCACCAAACTGCTACTTTTGTCATTTTTATTCTCCTTTTTTAGAGATTATACACCTTAAATCTAAAAAAAGGCTGAAGAAAACTCTCCAGCCTTTTCTTTTAGAAGAAACTTCTTAACCACCACAAAATTTTTCCGTGGCGCCAAAGTTCTTTGTGACGTTTATATTTTGCCAAGATATCCCAATTATTCTTAAAAAGATTTTCTGTTCTGGTTAAAGCCGGTACCTGCTGCAAAAAAACATCCCAATCAATATCATCAAAGCATCCATTCTGGTATAATATCAAATAGGCTTTTTTATACTTTAAGAACTCTATTCCCTCTTCACATTCGGTCAAATATTCTGCCCGATTTGAAACTAAGACCTTCTCAAATTGGTCGTGCCGATACAAAATTTGTAAAAGCTTTTCTCTTGGTGCAATGTCTTCATAAGCCAAATCATAAATCAGCTTATTCCAACTCTTTGAAGCTTCCAAGAATTTGAGTTCTTCATCCGTTGCGTCATAAAAATGACCTTCTTTTTTCAAGTATAAATCATAAAGCTTATGTCTTCTCAACCCTTTCAGACTCATTTTTTCATATTGTTTATGATTATACAGAATGTCATCTTCTTCCATCTCAGATAAAGTATTCCAACATTCATGTCTTTCTAAAACATATACGGACGCAAAGGTTAATGCGTCTTTTGGCATATTTTTGCATTTGGTTACAACAAACTCATCAGCATTATCTTTACCCATATAGGCAACAAGCCAATTGTAAATCAACTTAATATCAGAAAAACGATATGCTTTTTCAACACATTTTAAGATTGTTTGCTGAGTAATACCCAAGCAATACATCATTTCCAGATGTTCAGGAAACAAAATATAGCCGTCATCATAAGTTTGAATTATCTTTTGCTCTTCTTCTGAAGTGATAATTCCATGCATAATAAAATCTTGATTTTTTATGCATTCTAACATTTTTTTTCGGTTCATAATAATCTATTTTAGAATTAATAATTTGATTTTGTTTCAATGTATTATTTTTTCACTCTTTGTCAAATAAAAAAAGGCCGAAGAAAACTCTCCAGCCTTTCATTTTTTTAGAAAAAAGATTTGATAAACATCCACAACTGTCCGTGTTTTAACAGAGCTTTGTGATACTTATGTTTGATTAAATAATCCCAATTATGGGCTTTTTCAGCATAAAAAGCAACCTCTTTGACACCCCAAATATTGGTAAACTTGTCCCAATCAATCAAATCATAACGCTCTAGTCTGGCAAGATCACGATATCGGTTATAATGGACTAATTCATCAAACATCTTATGTCTTACAAAATAATCTGTTTGATAGCCCACATAATCTTTTTCGCCGTTTTCATACAAATAACGATGAAAATCATCCCTTGTATCAAAACCAAGAAAACGATACTCTTGTTCCGATAGGTAAAGCCGGCGTAGACTTTTCAAATCGTGCTTTAGAAGATATTTTAGTATTGTTGGGAAACTATGATATTCATCATACCAATCCAGAGCTACAATATCTTTAAACCGATTTTCAGTAATCAAAACCGCAAGAACTATTTTTCTTTTCTTGCTTTTTTCTATTGTTTTCAAGATCTCCATTGGCGCAAATAAAGCCAGCTCTTCATATGCATTTCTCAGCATCAAGACGTCCCAGGCCTGAATATTGACCAACTCCGAAATACTTAACTTAGTATCGCGTTTTCTTTTTTTAGGATATTTAGACCAATAGGCTTCAGCTTTTTCTTGTCCCCAAAGAGAAATCAAAAAATTCAACACATTTTCTTTACAGCTTTGACTGAGTTTTAACGTTTCTTCAATCTTATCTTCAAAACCGTTATCTATCATTGAATTTAAGATAAATGCCGTTATGCAGTGTCCGGCTTTAACCAAGCTCAGAAAATATTCTATTTTACCTGAGCGCAAAGCGTCATACAAGGCAAGCTCGCTTTGTCCGATAGAATTTAAGTTAATCAGTTCTAATCTTTTTTTATCATCCATAATTGTAAGTTTTAGAGTTAATAATATATTGGTTTCTTCATCAATATCACAAAAAAAAGTTTTGTCAAAAAAAGACTGAAGAAAATATCTTCAGTCTTTAATTTTTTTAGAAAAAAGATTTGATGAACTTCCACAAATGTCCATGTTTCAAAAGAACCCAATGTTGATGATTTTGCATTAAAACATCCCATAATTCAGCTTTTTCCGCATATTCAACCGCTTCTTTTTTTGGGCCGAATTGATTACATTTTAGATATTCATTCCAGTTTACACATTCATACAGACCGACTTGAGCTAAAAGTGAATATTTTTTCCTTTGTTGCAAATAAGCAACACCTTCCGGAATGGTTGTCAAAAAATATGGCGTCACGAGCTCTATGATATTAAACTTTTGATGTTTGGCATAAAAATTCAAAAAACACTCGTTATTCTGATATTTTTCGAAGTTTTTAAACAAAATATCCCATCTTTTGATTTGAGCCAGATATTCCATTGCATTTTCATCATCCGGTTGTATTTTCCAGTTTGAATGGAAATATTGTTCATAAAGCTGATACTCATATAACCCATACGTAGACATTTTGTCGTACAAGCCGTGTTTATACAAAATATCATCGGCCCCTTTTTGCTGCAAAATATCCCAACGCTGATTTCTTTCCAAACCGTCATTAGAAACCAAAATCAGAAAATTATTATCAGAAATGTTTTCTAAAATGAAATCTTCTGCTCTTTCTTTACCCAAAAGATCACAAAGCCAATCATACAGAGCTTCTTTCTCATATTTTAGCTTGGCCTCTTCAAGACGCTTTAAGGTAAAAGATTTAAGAAATTCCGAACGAGCCCAAACATCTTTCGTATCTGGTGTTTGATCAAAAGTTTCTTGTATGGCTTTTTTGCTATCTAGTACTTTTTTCTTATCAGGCTCAGGCTTTTCACACAGAGCATCAATCGAATCCTTCTTTTCCATAATTGTAAGTTTTAGAGTTAATAATATATTGGCTTCTTCATCAATATCACAAAAAAAAGTTTTGTCAAAAAAAAGACTGAAGAAAATATCTTCAGTCTTTAATTTTTTAGAAAAAAGATTTGATGAACTTCCACAAGTGTCCGTGTTTCAAAAGAACCCAATGTTGATGATTCTTCATCAAAGCATCCCATTGCTTGGCTCTTTCCGCATGTTTGACCGCTTCCTTTCTCTCTATAAACTTGTTTGAGTTAAGATATTCATCCCAATCAATGTACTCAAACCGACAGGTATGTGCTAAAATTGAATATTTTTTATTTTGCTGCAAATAAGCAAGCCCTTTTGAAAAGCTTGCTAAAAAAGCTGCATCCACGAGCTCAATCGAATCAAACTTTTCATGTTTGGCATAAAACTCCAGCAAATGTTCTTTATCGCGCTCTTCCATCAGGTTTTTGAACAATATATTCCAATTGTCGGTTTGAGCCAGATATTCCATTGCATCTGTATCATCTGTTTTAATAATTCTCCAGTTGGAACGAAAATATCGCTCATAAAGCTGATACATATATAATCCATACGCAGACATTTTGTCATACAAGCCGTGTTTATACAAAATATCATCAGCTTTTTTTTGCTGCAAAATATCCCAACGCTGATTTCTTTCTAAAGCATTATCTGAAATCAGTATCAAGAAATCTTCATCATAATTGTTTTGCAAGATGAAATCTTCTGCTTTTTCTTCACCCAGATAACCGCAAAGCCAATTATACAGTTTTTCACCCTCGTTGTAAAATTTGCATTTGGCAACACATTTTAAGATAAAGTCTTGAGAAAAGTTGCGCAGATATAATATCTCTAACCCATCAGAATCAAGTGGATATTCATCTTCAGCAAACATTTTAAGGATAATGTTTTCATCGGTATGCAACAATATAGAGCGTTGTATTTCTCTTTTTTGTTGCAGACTTTCTTTCATTCTTTTTCTGTCCATAATAGTAAGTTTTAGAGTTAATAATAAGTTATTTGTAAAAAAGCATAATACGAATCATTGTTTTGTCAAGAAAGATTAAGCTTGCAAAATATGAGGTTTTTATCTATATTAAGTCTTGCTGAGTTTTCAGCTATGGTACTAGAGGCTGTACGAAATAGGTTTTCAAGACCTGGGGGCAGTACCCAGCACCTCCACCAAAATTTTATGGGGGTGAAATAGGCTTGATTGGGAATAGTAAAGGTATGTATGTCGTACTCGGTGAGATACCACCGTTATCGGTTCAAAATAAATGAATGCTAACGATAATAACGTAGCTCCTGTTGCTATGGCTGCTTAGTTGCAGTCGCAACAAACTAAAATCCTTCTAGCTTAGGATAGTTAGAAGTGGGGTTTGGGTCACCCAGCAACAGAACGGCCCTTTTCTTATATTTATTTTGTTTGGGATGAATAATAATGGAATTTTTGACTGAAATTAACTATGATAAATTGATTGAAAAATCTTTGAAAAACGTGGTCGTTGAAGCCTTAAAAATTGCTCAAAACCAAGGCCTTCCGGGTGAACACCATTATTACATCACTTTTCAGACGAATCATCCTCAAACAAAAATCTCAGATTATCTGAAAAGCCAATATCCTGAAGAGATGACCATTGTTTTGCAACATCAGTTTTCTAACTTGACCGTTAACGCCTCTTCTTTTTCTGTTGATTTGAGTTTTGGCGGCATTCAACAAACATTGGTTATTCCGTTTGATGCCATTACTTATTTTGCCGACCCGCATGCAAAATTTGGCTTGAGTTTCAGTACTTCTGACGAAGAAAGCTCTTTTGCTCAAGAAGAACAAGTTGCACAAGAAAAAGAACCTGAAGTTAAAAAAGCCTCCGGCGCGGCTACGGTCGTTTCTATTGATGCTTTCAGAAAAAAGAATAAATGAAAAAAATATCTGTCATAATTGCGCATCGTCACCAAACAAGCATCTCTTTAGAGGAAGAGTTTTGGCTTGAATTACAAGAAATTGCGCTCAATCAAAATATGACAATCAACCAACTTGTAACCCAAATTGACTCTGAAAGAGAAAATGAAAATCTTTCAAGCGCCATTCGCGTGTTTATCTTAAAATATTTAAAAAACAAAAAAGCTTGAAGTCTTTTCTTCAAGCTTTTTTTAGTAAGTCTAATCAAAATCCAAAAAATCAAGCAACAAATCAATTGCGTTTTTGATTTTTGATTCACTCCATTCCGTATCATTTAATGAAGTTTCAAGAATATATTCGTCCAAATATGAACTTATTTGTTTGAGGTAGATAAAATCCATTGCATAGACTGATAAGATAAAATCTTCCAGCTTTTCAATATATTGAATTGCAATATTCTCTTGAGAGATGCCAAAATATGTTTTGTATAAGTAATATTCAACCGGATTCATCGGCTTTTCCATATTATCTTTATCAAGCTCTCTTTCAAACACATGAAGCAGAATATATCTTACCACATTTTGCAAAAACTCATTGCCGGAACACATTTTTTGTGCATGTTGCAAAACAGAACGCTCAAACGGGCTTAATTTTTTTTGCGGTTCGTATACCCAATCCCGTTGTTTTAACAAACGTTCAAGCGTATTCATATTCTCCATAGAATCGCTTATCAGTTTCTTTAATGCATCAGGATATTCCTCTTCAGGCACGGCTCTAAACAAAATGTCATCAATATATTCTTGCAACCGAATTTCTTCTCCGCCCAACAGATTGTAGGCAACACCCATTGCTTTGTATTTGGAAGCATAACGCCGTGAACTCAAAAAATATAAAAAATCTGAATTCCGACGCAAGATTTTTGAAAGATCGGTCACATTTTTATATCTGCGATATCTGATTGTTGGGCCGAGATAAGCATTTTTGTTTGCAATTGCTAATATCTGTTCATTTCCAGACTGACTATATTCCCATATTTCTCCTTCACCAACTTTTGATAAAAGGAAATTAAAAACTTTTTCTTTTTTCATAATTATGATGATTAAAATTAATAATATATTTTACATTTTTTCATCTAGCATATGAATAAATAAAAGACAATAAAAAAAGCCACTTAAAGTGGCTTTTTTTATTCTTCGGTATCATCATCGTCAAAAGCATCGATGTCATTATCTGCGGAATCATCTTCCAACATCAACGGCTCTTCCTCTTGCATCTCAATCTTTTTGCGACGACCTCTTCTCTTCTTTTGCGGTGCTTTTTTCTTAACCGCTTCAATAACATAATTTCCGGTGATTTTGAACAAATCTACCAAATGATTATTATACATATGGTCAGCTTCTTCAAGCAAAGCAAAATCTACATCTACGCTTCTTTGCGTATTTAATCTTTTTGCCAAAGTTGCAACGCTTTGCGGAGAAACAATCTCATCTGCACCGCCTTGAATAATCAAACCTGAGGTTGGGCATGGTGCCAAGAATGAAAAGTCTTTTTCATTTGCCGGAGGAGAAACCGCAATAAAATTATTAATATCAGGACGACGCATTAATAATTGCAAGCCAATCCATGCCCCAAAAGAATAACCGGCAATCCAACATTGTCTGGCTTCCGGATTAACAGATTGCAACCAATCTAAGGCAATTGTCGCATCGGAAAGTTCTCCCGGACCATCTTCAAACTCACCTTGAGAACGGCCTACGCTTCTGAAATTAAAACGTAATACTGAAAAACCTAATTTTTCAAAACAACTAAATAAAGTATAAACCACCTTATTATTCATTGTTCCGCCGTATTGCGGATGTGGATGCAAAATCAAAGCAATCGGTGCTCCCGGCTTATCGCTTTGATGATAACGACCTTCCAAACGTCCGGCCAAACCATTAAAAAGTACTTCAGTCATATAAATTCTCTTCTTAACCTAAATTTTATTATTTTTACTTTATATTATATAATAAAGATATATAAAGAGTTAATTTTTCGGAGGTATATTATCAAAATGGTTAAATTTTTCAATTGTTTTCTTGATGACATTGATGCTGTTATTCAACGTGACCCTGCAACTCGTTCTCGTTGTGAAGCTTTATTGTGTTCATCCGGATTACATGCCATACTCTGTTATCGCTTTAACCATTTTCTTTGGCAAAAAAATTTCAAACTTTTGGCTCGCGTATTAGCTCAGTTTGTTCGTTTCTTAACCGGTGTGGAGATTCATCCGGCTGCAAAAATCGGAAAATCATTTTTCATTGATCACGGAAACGGTGTTGTTATTGGTGAAACCACCGAAATCGGAAACAACGTGACACTTTATCATGATGTGACTTTAGGCGGTATTAACGTCTTTAATAAAAAAGGCAAAAAAAGACACCCCACCCTCAAAGATAATGTTGTTATCGGTGCGGGAGCTCAAGTCCTTGGCCCTATTACCATCGGCAACAATGCTAAGGTTGGAGCAAATGCCGTTGTTTTGAAAGACGTGGCAGAAAATGATACTGTTGTCGGTGTGCCGGCTCATCCTGTTCATGAAAATAAGAAAGATAAAAATAAATTTCACCCCTATGGCGTGGATGTGGCTTCTAAAGACCCCGTTGATGAAAAGTTTGAAAAACTTTCCATAGAGATATCTTCTCTTAAAGAAGAATTAGCACAACTTAAACAAGGAAAATAATATGACTGTTAATTCTCTTGGATTAAACAAACCCGTTCAGCAAACAAAAGTTTGCGTTGCCATGTCCGGCGGAGTGGATAGTTCGGCTGCAGCATTAATGCTTAAAAATGAAGGGTATCAAGTCTTTGGCTTAACCATGGATTTGTTGCAAGAGCCATATCTTCCTCAATATTCTTCAATTGCCGATGCAAAGGTTGTGGCCGATAAATTAGGAATTGAACATCATTTTATTGATTTGAAAGCTGATTTTTATCAAGATGTGGTTTCTTATTTTACATCATCTTATCTTAAAGGTTTAACCCCCTCTCCTTGCATTATGTGCAACAGACACATTAAGCTCGGTATTTTAGCAGATAAAGCAAGAGAGCTCGGTGCAGATATTTTGGTGACGGGTCATTATGCTCATATTAAAGTTACACCAAACGGTGTAGAACTCCACAAAGCAGAAGACTTAAAAAAAGACCAGAGTTATTTTTTGTTTGATATTGATAGAAAGAATCTGCAAATGTTACGTTGCCCGTTAGCACGTTATTCAAAAGATGAAACCAGAGAAATTTTGAAAAATGCAGGGCTTGAAATCTATAAAAAATCAGATAGCCAAGATATTTGTTTTGTCCAAAACGGAAAATATGCCGAACTGATTGCAAAAATCAGACCTGATTATAAAAATGAAGGCGGTGATATTGTTACGCAAGGCGGAAAAATATTAGGGAAACATAAAGGATTAATACATTATACCGTTGGGCAAAGACGTGGCTTGGGTATAGGTGGCGACATAGGTATTTTATATGTCTTAAAGTTAGATGTTGAAAATAATCGTCTGATTGTCGGCTCTTTAAATGAGCTTAAAACTAAAGACGTTTTGATAAAAGATGTTAATTGGTTGGCAGAAGAGATTCCCTCCTCTCCACAAGAATATATGGTAAAACTGCGTTCCAGACAGCAAGAAGTCCCCGCAATTACCCATTTTGTTGATGAAAAAACAGCAAAATTAACGCTGTTGAACGATTTTTACGGCGTTGCTCCAGGGCAAGGATGCTGTTTTTATGACGGAACTCGCGTTATGGGAGGAGGTTTTATATGTTAAATATAAGATTTCATCAAATTGTAACTACTCTTTATTAAAAAAATATAGTATACTCTTATTATATGTTGCAGGAGAAAGCTCATGAACAAACTGGTCTTATTCTTTTATAGCTTTGGAGTTATGTTAATATCACATACTGCCATGGCACAGCTTCCGAAAAATCCGTGGGCACCAAATCCTAATGATGGATACTTTGGTGAAAATGTTGCCGAAACAGGTAACGCAACGCATGCTCCGGTTTATGATAACACTGCGAACGGCGGCGATATTTTGCCGGTTGACCCTTGGGCAAGAGCCAGAGATAAAAGCGGTATTAAAACCTGGCGCGGAAGTGGTCAACACGGAAAACTAAACTACATTGGTGAGGCTACAACTTACACCGATGCTAAAGGTCAAGAAATGATTGCGCCTGAAGTAAACCGTCACAATATGATTACGGCATTAGAGCATTTGCGCAGCATGGGCTATAAAATTCCTGACAGTTACGATGCTAAAATTAAATCTATGCCGCACGATTATGCTGTTCAACTCAGAGAGGCTTATGACAGTGTTATGCAAGCTGATATGAAAACCAATCCTTTAGGCGGCATGACAAATGGTATGATTGAAGTATTTGAACGCGGAACAGGTTTGGATGTTGAAAATTTGATGTTTAACTCTCTTGACATCTTAGGTACAGACTAGGAGAACTTTTATGCTAAAAAAACTGCTTTCTTTATCTTGCTTGCTTTCTGTTGCTTTTATACCCCCTTGTTCTGCTGAGGAAAATACAACAGAAGCCGCTTATGTTTCCAGCGATGAAATGGCTCTTAATGCTGAACGATTGGAAAAATCTAAAGTCAGAAATGAAATTGCTAAACAAGTTTATGACCCAAGAAATGATGCTTTAATGCGAGAATATGTCAGAAACAGTAATGCTATAAAAAAATATATGAGGCAACCTGAAGAAAAGATTGATGTTTCTGATAAATCTGCTATAAACCGCTATATTCAAAAAGATGCTGGTGCTTTTTATGAGCCACAAAAGCGTGACTTAAAATCAGCTAAAGAAAATACTAAACCAATAAAAGTTAAATATAAATCAAGAGCTTCTTTTGATTTAAGCGGTGAATAAAGGGTAATATTTAATAAGAAGATGACTGAATTTCCTGTAATAATTCTTGCAAATCCTCAATTGGCTGAAAATATGGGGATGTCTGCTCGCGCCATGATGAATTGTGGCTTTTCCGAATTAAGATTGGTGGCACCAAGAGAAAACCACCTATCCCCCAAGGCTATCTCAGCTTCTTCTAATGCTGAAGAAATTTTATATAATGCAAAGGTTTATTCTTCTACTGAGGAAGCCATTGCAGACTTGAACTTTGTATATGCGGCAACTGCTCGCCATAGAGATCAAATTAAACAAATTTATAATGCTGATTCTGCAGCACAAAATTTGGCAAAACAAACTTCTCAAGGGCTTCGTTGCGGAATTTTGTTTGGCTGTGAAAGAACGGGGCTAAGCAACTTTGATGTGAGCCTTTCCAATGCTATTATCAACATTCCCTTAAATCCTAAGCATTCTTCCTTAAACCTTTCACAAGCCGTATTGCTTATTGGATATGAATTTTATAAAACTCAAATCAATACACCTGAAACTTATTTTGAAACGAATAAAACAGAAATCACCTCTAAAGAAAAAGTTTTGATGTTTGTTGATCATATGGAAGAACTTTTGCAAAATTGCGGTAACTATAAATCTGGAGATAAGCAAGAAAAAATGCTTATTAACCTACGCAATATATTTACCAGAATGAACTTAACTGAACAAGAGCTTAATACTTTATACGGTGCTATTAATTTTATTCATAAAAATAAAGACTAAATTTATAAAATATTAAGCGAACATTTAGAAATTTATTTTATCATCTCCTTGTTATTATATGAAAACAAGGAGATTTCTATGTCTGTTGGTGAAGTATCTCACGTGTCAAATGTTATTTTTGACCTAAACCCGATGATATTGTCTTCTGCAATCTTAATTGTCAGTTATATCATTTTGTTTACGGAAAAATTAAACAGAGCCGTTGTTGCTTTGATTGGTGCTTCCGTTATGATTTTTGCAGGAATACTTACACAAGAAACGGCTATTAAGGGTATAGATTTTAATACTTTAGCCCTTCTTATCGGTATGATGACCATTGTCGGTATTTCTGAAAAGTCCGGTATGTTTCAATTTGTGGCTATTTGGGCAGCAAAAAAGGTTAAGGCAAACCCCAGAGGCTTGTTAATTGTTTTATCTTTGGTTACAGCTCTTTTCTCTGCTTTGTTGGATAACGTTACAACGGTTTTGCTTATTGTTCCCGTTACATTCCAAATCACAAGAAAATTGCAAATCACCCCCTACCCTTATTTGATTTCTGAAATTTTTGCATCAAATATCGGTGGTACGGCAACTTTAATCGGTGATCCCCCAAATATTTTAATAGGTTCTGCACTTAATTTGTCGTTTATGGATTTTGTAAATGAGCTGACTCCTGTTGTTATGGCTGTTATGTTGGTTCAAATTTTCTTATTTGACTTTATTTGGGGCAAAAGAATCGTCACTTCTGAAAAGCACAAAAAATTGGTTATGAAAATCAATGAGATAGACAGCATCAGCGATTGGTGCCTTTTAAGAAAATCTCTCTTTGTTTTGATTGCCGTTATTGCAGGTTTTATGATGGCAGAACATTTCCATATCGCCAATGGTACAATTGCCATGTTCGGTGCCGCTATTTTGCTTCTCTTATATACATTAGATGAAGATCATAATGAAAGAGATCACAAGGTTGAAGAAGCTTTAGGTTTGGTTGACTGGACAACAATCTTCTTCTTTGCCGGATTATTTGCGATTGTATATGGCCTGGAAGAAGCCGGTGTTTTAACTGTGTTAGGGCACAAATTTGTTGAAATGACCGATGGAAGCATTGAAAAAGCCGCTATGCTCGTGATTTGGGTTTCTGCTTTTGTTTCAACCGCAATTGACAATATTCCGTTTGTAGCGACCATGATTCCGATGATTAAGTCTATGGAAGAATCTATGGGCGGACGTGAAGCCATGATGCCTGTTTGGTGGGCTTTGTCTTTGGGTGCTTGCTTTGGTGGTAACGGCTCTTTAATTGCTGCTTCTGCAAACGTTATTGTGGCAGGTATGGCCAGCCGTGAAGGACACCCTATAAGCTTCTTAAGGTTCCTCATCTGGTCTATTCCGGCAATGCTTATTTCAACCGGAATGGCTGCAATCTATTTACATATGAGACACTTTATGTAAGAGATATTTCAATAAAAAAATGCTTCCTTTTTTAGGAAGCATTTTTTTTATTGCATAAAGCCCATTAAATCATCAGGAGCTTTGGCACATAACGGATTATAATAAAACCAAAGACTGATTAAAGCTAATGTAGCAACGGGAACAAAAACTTTTTCAAACGGAAAATGAGCATGTCCGCCGTTTCTTGCTTTCATCCATTGATAAAAATCTGAAGACCAAATAAGCGCAAAAGTACCTACAATCACACTAAACAAAAATGGATCTAAATAAAAAATCAAAATAGGTTTAGGACTGTATGTTAATTCTCCAATGTACAAAAAGCCAATCATGGCTACACTCAAGCTAATTAACCAGAAGTCTCTGCCCTTAAAATTCCAGCCTTTTTTATCAAACCACTTAACCATCCAAAAGCCCAAAAGTGTTAAAAATGCACCAGCCCAAACACCAACAACACTATCATCGACACCGAAATGACGTGCAATTTCTAAGGATGCACCAACAGCTATGGTGCAAACAGCGCAAGCCGGATTGGCTAAAGCGGGCAAACTAAAGGCGATAACAAACATCAAAACTAATGCAAAAGTCATTTTCTTATCCTTTTTCTAAACTCTACAACATATATCATATATGTAATATATTAAAATTGTCAAGTATCTAAAATAGACTTTAAACAAAACTGTTAATACATTATTTTGTGCTTATTATCGCCTTTGTCATAAAAAACGCAACAGCATTTTATGGGTTATTCAGCTTTCTCCTCCTTTTGCTCTTCTGGCAAAGGTTCATCTTGCATTTTCAAATAACGTCTGGCTATTTTCAAAGCATTTGGGAAAGTTGAAGCCACAGAAATACCTGAAATGTTGATTTTTTCTTCCGTAAACGCATGGTGCAAAACACGACGCGGTTGTTTTTTTACGTTAGATAAAATGATTTTGGTATCTGTTTGTTGGAGTTTTTTTACAAACTCAACAATGATATTGGCGCCTGTTGCATCAACAACAGGAACATAACCCATACGCAAAATAACAACTTTCGGGTGCTGGTGAGGCAAATTTAATTTTTTGAAAAAGCTTGAAATTTGGGATGCGACACCAAAGAACAACGGACCTGAAAAACGCAAAGAAACAACACCTTGATTATGCATAACTTCAGACAAATCTCTTCCACCACCATCATATTCGAGTGAGGTTTCATCTGTTTCAATTTCCATTTCACGGCTCATTCTATGCATAAAGATAACACTGGACATAATGAAGCCTACACTGATTGCCGTATTTAAGTCTACCAACAAGGTTAACAACACGGTAATAATCAATGTGTATCTATCTCCTCTCGGGCCAACAATTAGTTTATACATTTTATCCAAGCCTAACATGTTCCATCCGATTAAAATCAAGATGGATGACAAGCATGCCAAAGGAATGTATTTTGCTAAAGGTGACAACAAAAGCATAAACAACAACAAGAAAACAGATTGCATCATTCCGGCTACCGGAGAATATGCATTTGCCTTAAAGTTTGTTGCTGTACGAGCAATGGCTCCCGTTGCCGGAACACCCATAAAGAATGAGCAGATAATGTTAGCCAAGCCCTCACCGATTAATTCTGCATTAGAGTTGTGGTTATCACCGCTCATACCGTCTACAACGGTTGCACTTAATAAAGATTCAACACCGGCCAAGAATGCGATGGTTAAACCGCTCGGAACAACTTTTAAGAACAAGTTTAAGTCAAAATCAGGAATTTTTGGCATTGGCAAAAAGTGTGGAATTCCGCCAAATTGGCTACCGATTGTAACAACATCAACACTAAAAATGCTTAAAACGCCAACAAAAATCGTACTTCCGATTACGCTTAACAAATATGCCGGTAATTTCGGATATTTTGCTTTTACATAAAAAATTATTCCAAAAGACAAAATAGCAATTAATACGGAACTCCAGCTAAATGTGCCTAAGTTGCTTAAATATGCGCCCCATTTTGGCAAAAATTCTGCCGGCAAATTTTCAATTTTCAAACCAAGCAAATCTTTTACCTGAGTGGTAATCAAAAGCAAACCGATACCGGCTGTGAAACCAATAACCACCGGATATGGAATATATTTGATATAAGTTCCGAATCTTAACAATCCGGCAACAATCAGAGCTAATCCGGCGACCAACATAGTCATAGCTAAGCCTTCATAACCAAACTCGCTCATCACACCGAAAATAACAATAACAAACGCACCTGTCGGACCACCGATTTGATAACGGCTACCGCCTAAAAATGCAATGAAAAATCCAGCAACAATAGCGGTATACAAACCTTGAGCCGGACTAACACCTGATGCAATGGCCAAAGCCAATGCTAATGGAATGGAAATAACTGCTACAGTCAAACCGGCAATAGAATCTCTTCTAAATTCGTTTTTTCCATAGCCTTTTCTTAATACTTCTACAAGTTTCGGCGTAAAATTTTTGCCATAAAAACTTGTGAAGCGATTTAAAAACGCTAACATCTTTGTCTCTTTCTTCTAAATGATTATTTTTGATTATCTTCGGGCATATCAATACTCCGATTTTATTTCATGTCAATAGCTTAGAAAACATTTTGAATTATTTTTTTTTAGAATTTTTTTTCATTTTATCCCTTGAATAAAGAAATAATTTTCAATATATTCTTTTCATAATTAAAATTATTAGCTTATGAAAGAATATATTATTTTGATAACCTTATCCTTTGGGATTTTCGGGTGTGGCTATTCTGATAGTCAACTTTCTTATACTTACCAAGAAACTGATTATGAAGATTCTTGTGAAACTATTCCGGTCGATAGCGTTTTTACCGAAAGTATCCGTGTCTTGCCCTCTTCCGTTCACTCTAACGAATCTTGGCTTTTGTGCGAGCGAATGGTTAACGGAGATGAATATGCTTTTTTAGAATTTCAGGCTAAAAAAAGTAACATTCCTGAGGTTAATGATTGCCGAGAAAAAACCGCTCAGTGCAGGATGAAGATGATTAAGACCTCCAGAAAGCGCTTCAAAAGGCCCCAAAATGAATGGGGAAAAAGAATCACCGATACATTCGGACTTCACCCAAACGAGGTTATTTTATTTGAAAAAGGAATTGCTTTATATCGGAAAAAAAGATATTCCTTCTTCCATAAAGCAACTTTGGAAAGAGCTCCCGATTTGAATGAAAAGATTGAAATTCGTCAAGGAATAGACGGCTATTGGTATCCTGTTATTTTTCGGAATAAAAAATTTATTCCATTAACTTATTGGGGAGAAATTCCAGACTAAAAAAAAGAGTGTTGTTTTAAGCAACACTCTTTTTTTTATTTTTAGCAAGCTTTTCTTATCCAATGAGCTCTTTTACTCTCTCTTTGATTTTTTCTACAACATCAGATTTCGGTGTGTATTTTTCTTCAAACGGAGCAACTGTTTCCCAACCCAAAGCCTCAAATACGGCTTGAATATTGTTTACAACACCTGGTTTCCAACCATATGAACCAAAAGCAAAACCTTTTTTATTTTTAGGTTGCAAGCCCTTCATATAGGTTACAAATGCGGCAACTCTCGGGAACATTTCGTTATTTAAGGTCGGAGTTCCGATACAAATGTATTTTGCATCCAAAAAGTCTACGATAACTTCTGAAATGTCATGATGCGTTAAGCAATATTTGATTACAGGAATTCCTGCATCTTGGAATACGGACATAACTGCATTGGCCAAAGTTGCGGTTGCGCCCCACATTGTATCATAAACGATAACGGCTTTTCCTTCATCTTTGCCGGATGCCCATTTGTCATAAGCACTCAAAATTGCTTTTACTTCTTTTTCTCCGGTCCAAATGCAACCATGAGACGGAGCTATCATATCAATCTCAAGTCCTAAATCTGTTGCTGTATTCAAAGCTTTTTCAGCTTGTGCGCCATAAGGGTATAAAATATTAGCATAGTAGCTTTGTGCTTCTCTCATTATGACATCAAACGGAGCTTCTTTAACAAACAAAGCATCAGTGCAATAGTGTTGACCAAAACCATCATTTGAAAACAAGATTTTGTCTTCTTTATCATAGGTCATCATAGAATCGGGCCAGTGCAGCATCGGGGTGGTTACAAAAGACAAGTTTCTTTTACCGATATTCAAAGTATCTCCGGTTTTAACAATAACATATTCCCAGCCAGTGGTGTCAAAATGGTCTTCCAAAGCTTTTTTACCCATGGCATTGGTAACGATTTTGGCTTGAGGAGCCAATTTCATAATTGTAGGAATGCTGCCGGAGTGATCTTGTTCAATATGATTGGCAATGACATAATCTATCTTAGAAAAATCTACCAAACTTTTAATTCTTTCCAATTGTTCTTCAGTCAAATAATGTTTTACGCCATCTATCAACGTAATTTTTTCATCCATTATCAAATAAGAATTATAAGTTGAGCCTCTTGGTGTGGTATATCCGTGAAATTCTTTCAAATTCCAATCTTTTACGCCTACCCAGTAGATATCCTTTTTGATTTCTACACCATTCATATTTTATCTCCTATTTAAATAATTTAATTGTTGCTTATATAGATAATATCTAATTTTGTGATTGACAAGAAGTATTTATTTATATATTTAATAATAATAATGATTATTACTTTTAGAGGAAACAATGAAATATTCTAAACAAAGAGAAATGATTTTAGATGTTTTGCATGAACATATGGTTCACCCAAGCGCAGATTATGTCTACGATGTTTTGAAAAAAGATTTGCCCTCTATCAGTTTGGCCACGGTTTATCGCAACTTAAACCAATTGGCTCAAAACGGAATGATAAGAAAAATTGAGAGTTTGGACGGTGTTGCCCATTTTGACCACAACCTTTCAAAACATTATCATTTCATTTGCACAAATTGTAATAAGGTATATGATGTACCTTGTGAAGTTGCTCCTGATTTATGCCAAAATGTATTGGCGCAAACAGGATTAATTGTTGAAAGCTTGGATATTTCATTCAAAGGAATTTGTCCGGAATGTCTTAAGCTAAAAAAAACTAACTAACTTTATTGGAGAGAACATATGGAATTAAAAGGTTCTAAAACAGAAAAAAATCTTATGGATGCTTTTGCCGGCGAATCTATGGCTCGCAACAAATATACTTACTATGCATCTAAGGCTAAAAAAGAAGGTTATAACATTATTGCAGAAAAATTTGAACAAACTGCAAATAATGAAAAAGAACACGCTAAATTGTGGTTCAAACTTCTTCACAATGACACTATCCCCGATACTATTACAAACCTCAAAGATGCTGCTGCCGGTGAAAATTATGAGTGGACAGATATGTACTCTCGTATGGCTAAAGAAGCTGAAGAAGAAGGTTTTACAAAAATTGCTTTCCTCTTCAGATCTGTTGCTCAAATTGAAAAAGGTCACGAAGAAAGATATCAAGCCCTTTTAGATTCTTTGTGTGAAGGCAAAATCTTTGAACGCCCAACTAAAGTTATTTGGGAATGCGGTAACTGCGGTCACCGTGTAGAATCTCCAAAAGCTCCGGAAAAATGCCCTGTTTGCGATCATCCGCAAGCTTATTTCTTCCAATTGCAAGAAATGGAATTCTAATCTGGAATAAATTTAATAAAAAAAGCAGCGGAACGCTGCTTTTTTTATTTTACCTTTTCTGATTTAAGACCAATTATGCTTGAAAGAATCTTACCTTTAGGAGCTGGATTATTTTTTCCGGCAGATGTTTTCTTATTAATTACAATCGGCGTAACGGTAATATATTCTTTCACATCTTCAGTCACCAACTGGGTCTTTTCAGGATCAAGAGCCATGGCTCTACCCAATTGAGAATTGTAAAAACTGCTTCTAAAGTTTTTCCAAGCAATTACTTTTTTGTTAGGGTCTGCTTCTTCTTGAGCTTGCAACAACCTACTAGCAGTCGCGCTCATAATCCGCAAGTTTCCTTCTATGGTCTTTGTTCCGATTTCTTTATATTCGCCCTTCTCTTTTACTGAAGAAAACATCTTCTTAAAAGAATTAGCAATTTTTTCTGATGAAAAGTTTAAGCTTATTGCTTCTTTAATATGTTGGTATGTTTTCTTGATTGAAGAAACGATATGTCTGCTAAAAGATTTGAGTTTTTGCGGTTGTTCTTTTAAGAAAACGAACAACGTCTTTTCTTGCTGACCTTTGGCCGGATTATATTTGTGAACCGTTTCTGCAATTTTATTGGCACTAAACAAGTGTCTTCCTGAGTTACCTGCAACAAAGCTCAAATCCGGATATGCGGCAAAAGCTCTCAACATTTCAAAAGTTTTGGGGTATTCTTTACTTAAATTTTTATCTGCCTCTTTTATCGGTGCTGTTAAAGCTTTTGCTTGAGTATGTTTTTCAATCTGTACTTCTTTTTGTGCTGCGCGGTTTAACTCTGCGGTAAGCGTACTTAAAATATTATCATTGCTTAATTTGAATTTTGCCACGCTTTTGGGGTTAATCATTTCAGCAAAGCGAATTTCTGCAAGTTGTGTAATTTGCTTTTCTTCTTCTTTAGACAATCTTATTATATTTTTTGAAGCTTCTTTTGGAGCATTTACACTATTTTCTTGTCTTTTTTGCAAATTATCTTCAATTAACTGGTTTGAAACCAAAACAAAAGCGGTTTCTTCCATTGCCATAACAACACTGTTTATATATGACTTTTGTTGCTCTTCGGGTTTTAATTTGCTAAAATTTTTATTAGTGCATAAATCTTTTTTGGCTGTAATTTTTGCAATTTCGGCAGCCTGAGCAAATAATTTTTTGCCATCAACTTTTTCAGCGGTTTCTTTATTATCAACTTCAACTCGGCTAAAAAAGTTAAAAATCGGCAATAAATCTTGTTGAATCGGCATTCCTTGAGCATTTGTCTCAAAAAGATTGAACTTTTTTTCAAGTTTTTCAATTTGTAACATATTTTGCTCAATATGATATTGCATTTGTCGGTTAATTTGCGGTAATGAATGCCCTATTTTACTGTTTTGCAACATGGTTAAAGCTTGAAACGCTCTTGGGTCTGATGAGGCCGATAAAATATCTATCAATTCCCATAAATCATCAATATCTATCTCTTCAAATCGGCCGGATTCAATAAGTTCTATTGCGGTTTTAACATCCATAAAGCTAAACTCCAATGTTAATATATAATGTCGGCATTATAGCGCATTTTTTTACTTATCGCAATCGTTTTATTATAAAAAAAAGCAACACTTTCAATTAAAAATGTTGCTTTTTATCTTCTTATTTAACCTTGTTAGGCAACTTTCAAATTACCTGCAACGGTTTTACCTTTTTCTTCCATAAGCTCATAAGAAACTTTTTCATTTTCTTTCAATGTTTTCATACCAGCTTGTTGTACGGCCGTAATATGCACAAAAACATCTTTGCCACCGTCATCCGGACAAATGAAACCATAACCTTTTCTTTTATTAAACCATTTTACTGTTCCTGTTGCCATGTTCTTAATCCTTTGCAAATACAGGTTAATCCTTATAACTTATTTGGGTGGAACAAAATTTGTTATGGAAGAAACAAAATCCTAACGCCACGGAAATCAGTTACAAATTTGAGTCTACTCTTGCTATTTTTTTTTGCAAGCAGAATTTTATTTTACTTTAATATTTACAATTTTAGTTATCTCTGTTATCTTTTGGTGGCTTGCGCCATTGGGGGCGTGGGCTTTTAATTGCGATATTAAACTTTTTAAGGAATAAACTTATGACTCTAAAAAATATAAGATCTGGAAATTATCCCGAATGGTACCAAAATGTTGTTGCTGAAGCTGATATGGCTGAAAATTCTTCCAGCCCGGGATGTATGGTTATTAAACCATGGGGATATGGTATTTGGGAAAGAATTCGTGACGTTTTTGACGAAAAAATTAAAGAAACAGAACATGAAAACTGCTATTTTCCGATGTTTATTCCTCTTTCTTTCTTCCAAAAAGAAGCTGAACACGTTGATGGTTTTGCAAAAGAAATGGCTGTGGTGACACACTCTCGTTTGGCTATGAAAGACGGAAAGCTCGTTCCTTCTTCCGAATTAGATGAGCCGCTTATTGTTCGTCCGACCAGTGAAGCCATTATTGCCGACTCTTTTTCTAAATGGGTAAAATCTTACCGTGATTTGCCTATCCTTGTTAACCAATGGGCAAACGTGGTTCGTTGGGAAATGCGCCCTCGCCTGTTTTTAAGAACTCGTGAATTTTTGTGGCAAGAAGGTCATACTGCTCATGCTACCGCTAAAGAAGCCGAAGAAGAAACCGTACGTATGTTGCACGCTTATCGTGAACTTTGCGAAGATACTTTGGCTATGCCGGTGATTATGGGACGCAAACCTGAATTTGATAAATTCCCTGGCGCCGTTGACACCTATTGCGTTGAAGCTATGATGCAAGATGGTAAAGCTTTGCAAGCCGGAACATCTCACTTCCTCGGTCAAAACTTTGCAAAATCTGCAAATATTTCATTTATCAATGCCAACAACCAATCTGAATATGCTTATACCTCTTCTTGGGGTGTTTCTACTCGTCTTATCGGCGGTGTGATTATGACTCACGCTGATGATGAAGGTATGGTTGTTCCGCCAAGAATTGCTCCTTATCAGATTGTTATTATTCCTGTCATTAAAAATGAAAACGATGAAGCTAATGTTATGGCTTATATTAATGATATGGTTAAAGAGCTTAAAACAAAGGCTCCTTTTGCTGAAAAAATCAGAATCAAGGTTGATAAACGTGACCGTAAATCTGTTGATAAATTCTGGGAATGGACCAAAAAAGGTGCTCCCGTTATTTGCGAGATTGGTATGCGCGATGTTGAAGCAGAAAAACTTATGGTTAAAGAACGCTTGAAACTCGGCACTCCGGAAGGAAAAGAAATTGTTGCTCGCGAAGACTTTATCAACACCATTGCCGAACGCTTAGAAAACATTCAAAAACAAATGTTTAAGAAAGCAAAAGACCGCTTGGATAACAATATTCGCACAGATATTAAAACTCCGGAAGAATTCAAGGCTTACTTTGATAATGCTAACTCTTGGATTGAAGGTGACAGCAAAAACAAAGTTGCTTTTGTTCTTGGTAAATGGAGCGGTGATGAAAAGAGCGAAGAAATCTTAAAATCAATGAAAATCAATATTCGTTGCTTGCCTTTGGAACAATCCGGAACACAAGGTATTTGCTTGCTCACCGGCAAACCGGCAACTATGGATGTGATTTACGCTCGTTCTTACTAGAGATAATATCTCATTCTTTTAGCCCCAAAGCTTTTTCTTTGGGGCTTTTTTTATTATTTTTTTTGACTTTGTTTTTTTATTCTCCTAAACTATTTTTATATTTTTGTAGGGAGCATTTTTTAAAATGAAAAAAACTTTTTCAATTCTTGGCTTGTCTCTTCTGGCATCTTCTCCGGTTTGGGCGCAAAATGTTGTTGAACCAACTTCGGCGCAAGCTCAAAAAAATATTTCGCCGCAAGATGCACAAACAATTTTCTTTTCGGAAGACTTTATTGACGAGTTGACGGATGAAACATTGCCTGTGTTTACCGATGAAAATATTCCTTTAGAAAAAAATGCACAAGAAAATGCAAATTCTAAACAAACTCTAGCTCCTGCTAAGTCTGAAGAAATTCCCTTAGAAGAAAATTCGGTTAAAGAGATAAAAGAAACTTCAGAAAAAGCTGATATTCAAACACAAGAGAATCAAACTGCAGAAATGTCAGAATCCCCTATAAAGAATCCTTCTGTAGAGGAAAATCTTGCTCCTGCTCAAAAAAAACAAGCAGAGCCTCTTGAAACAAAAACTGTTGAAAAGACAATTGCTCCCGCTGTAGCAATAAAAGAGTCTGCCTTAAAACAAGAAGAAAAAGCTTCTGTTAATGTAAAAGAAGAACAAAGTTCACAACCGGAAGAAAAAACACCTGTTGAGCAAAATCAATCTTCTGCTCCTATTGTTTTGCCGGAAAACGTTGTTACTCCTCAGGTAAAACAAGATTCTGAATCTAAGAAAGAAGAAGAGAAAGCGGCAGAGCAGATTCAAATTCCTACTCAAACAGAACAAAATGACCTGACCCAAAAAATCAGAGAATTACAACAACAACGAATGAAAAGACAAGCGCCTTCTTTATTGCAACAAGCACCTGTTCAGGCTCCTACCCCAAAACCACAACCGATTTCCAAACCAAAGAGCAATGCTTTTTCTTTAGATGCACCAACATCTTTGCCTCAATCTATACTTCAAAATGATGCTTTATCAGTTAATATTATGGATAAAGGAATTAAGATTTCTCCGGAACAACGTGCCAGAATGATGATGAGAAAGAAATATAATGAAATGGACTTAAATCAGGACGGCATTGTTTCCAGTGCAGAATTTATAAAATTTAAGACAGATGAAGCACACAAAATTTCTGTTCAAGTATTTAACCAAATTGATGAAAATCATGACGGCGTTATATCTGAAGAAGAATATGAAGTATTAATGCAGAAAATGATTGAAAACTACGTTACTCCACCCAAACAATAAAAAAAGCCTCAGTTGAGGCTTTTTTTATTGGATTTATTTATTTTGTGCTTTTAGCCAATCTAGCCAATATTGACCGTTTAAGTTCATTCTTTTTAAGTATGGATTTTTGTCTTTTGGATAAGCAAAAATCAAATCCACTTTAACATGTTTTTTAGAAACTAATTTATCCAATGTTTGCGCATATTCTTCGGGAATATAATATTTATAAATGCTTTCAAAGCGATTAGGATGACACAAATTATCATTAAATTGACGACAATCTGTTTCTTGCCAGTTTAATCTTAAACGCATGTAATGACCGGAAATCAGGCTGCGAGGATCATATCCTTCCGCTCTTATGGTTATTTCCTCTGCGTGATTTATTCTGTATTCCAATGCAGATATCCAGCAAACAAAAAATACTATCGGCAGAGAAAGCCCGAGAATAAGTTTTAAGTTTTTTTGCATTACTTTTTCTCCTTAACCATCAAATAATTTCTTAATTTTACTTTTTTCCATACATAAAGTAAGCTTAAGAAGAAAACTCCGGAAACAATCAAGCCTACACCTGTGGTTAACAAGCTACCAAACACTTGAATATAAACAATAAATAATCTGATTGCGACACAGGCCGTGGCAATATTTAACAATTTTTCTTTATTTTTTATCAAAGCATAAACAACAACCGTTGCCAAGATAGACATTGTGAGCAAAAAGCCCCATATATCATATAACACTTTGTTTTCCGGTAAAGCCATAAAAATAATTGAAAAACCGAGCAAAATTGCCAAAGCACAAGTTAATAGTCTGGAATAATTATACTTGTTGCTATAATAACCAAAGGCAACTGTTGCTAAAACCAATAAACTGATAACAATCACAGAAGCTTGGTTTTCGGTATGAGAAGGATTTCCGTATTCTCCCAGCAATCCCAAACCTAAATCCATAACAATTACCAAAGATACAATATCAAATCCTAACCAAAACTTCATAGCTTTAATTTGCGGAGCTAATCTCGTTCTGAAATAATATGATGTAAACCTATATATACAAGCAAATAAAAGTATGCCGCAAACAGAAATGGCATAAGGAAATGTTTTTTCTATCATCTCTAAAATGGCATATACAAAATTAATTTCTGCCAAGGTGTTGATTGATGAGGTGGTAAATAACGGAAGCCAAATAAGCGGTAAAATTACTTTTCTTGTGATTAAAACTACAGGAAAGACTAATATTGTCCAAAGCAAAACAGCTTTCATTCCGTCTGATTGTAATTGGTATATTTGCGCAATCAAACCTATCGATGCTAAAACCAATCCGGCATAAAGAATGAGCATTCCTTCAAAAAAGTTATTCTTTTCTTGATTATGAAAATAAACAGCGCCGAAGCCAACACCAATCAAAACCAAGATATCGAGGCTAAGTTTTATATATGCCGGAATAATTTCCCAATTTGCCGAAACTAAAGAAAGAATACCTAACGCAATGCAAAAAAAGGATAATCCTAATAAAGAGCCAATAATAACCGGTTTTTTATGATTTTGTTCAAAAGCTTCTATTTTTTTATATTGCTCTGAAGTAATCAAACCGTTATCTAACCAAACATCTAATTTTTTTGCAATTTTCATCTTTTATTTCCATAAAATATAATCTTTATACCAAAAAAGGCAGATATTTCTGCCTTTTTATCCGCCATATCCGGCTAAAGTTGTTTTGCACTCTTCGTATAATTCACGAGCCTCAACAATTGCTTTTTTCGCTTCTTCGGGACCTAAAAAAGCTTCAATTTTAACTTCTTTATTCTCCAAAACCTTATAGTCTTCAAAAAAGCGTTGAATGGTTTTTAAAACATGCTGAGGTAAATCATCAATTGAGTTGTATTGTGCATATTCTGGATCATCAACATGAACGGCAATAATCTTGTCATCTGCCTCACCTTGGTCAATCATCTTCATTACACCAATCGGTTTGGCTCTGACAATTGACAAAGGAACAACAGGCTCTTGACCTAATACCAAAATGTCCAACGGGTCATTATCAGCGCAATAAGTTTTGGGAATAAAACCATAGTTGGCCGGATAATAAACAGCACTGTACAATATGCGGTCAACTTTTAACAAACCGCTTAATTTATCTAACTCATATTTGGTTTTTGAACCTTTTGGCACTTCAATGATTGAAGTGATTATTTCAGGCATATTTTTGCCGATTTCAACACCATGCCATGGATGTAACATCTTTTTATTTTCCTTAATATATCGATTAAATTGGCTTGATAATAATGGATGCTTGAAAAATAGTCAAAGAATTATTTGCCGTACTCCGCAGAAAATATGCATTTTTAAGTATTTTAAAATAAAAAAAGCGAATATTTTTATAAATATCCGCCTTTTAGATTATTTTACGCTAGCAAATCTTTCGAACCCTTCCTTAAACTGCGCTAAAGTTCCGTTTACTTGAGAGAACTTATAAAACGCAATGTTTAACAATTCTTCTACCGAGATTGTCATATCCCGCAGCTCTTGGGCTCTTTTTTTGAACGCTTTGCGCTTTTTGTTGTGACTAAATAAGAATTCTTTTAAGCTCATGTTTTGGAAATAGGCATTTATTTCCTTAAGTTCTGCATGCTCTTTGTGAAACTGTTGCACTCTTTCTTCCGCAGCCTTAAGATCTGGCTTAAAACCGGACAGAAATTGTCTTATTTCATCACAAATATACTTGCGTGCCGCAATAAATGATACCTCACTTATTGATATTTCTAATCCGGGGTGCCACTCGTTTACTATCATGGCACTAAATAGCAAATTAAAGATACCTTTTAAGTCATGCCCGTTTTCTTTAAACAAGCTTGATGCGTCAGATATTCTGATTTCCATAATCAAAAAATTTTATGGGGTTAATAATTGTATTAAAAATCTCTTTTATGGTCTTCTTTTAGCATTGTTTTAGACAAAAATCAAGCTTTATTTGTCTGAAATATGTACTATCAGTGGAATAATCATCTCTTTTTTAGTCAAACCGGCATGGTGCGCCTTAAACTCAATAGAATCAACTCCTCCTTCTGTTTGATACTGCAAAATTCTGTCCTCAGTAGCCAAAGCCATATAATCTCCCAAAAACTCTCTGAATTTGGGATGCATCATTCCCTCCCCGGCATAACCTTGTTTGATGTATTCTTCAGATGTGAGCAAGATAAAATCTTTACCGAATCTTTTTTGAAACTCTTTTTCAAAAACTTGCTTTTTGTCTTCTTTTATATAAAAAGCCACAGCTCTTGGTTCAATGGCCGGAGGTAAGCGCAAACAATCATTAATCTCTTTAATCTTTTCTAACCTGACATCTTCTGAAACATCAATCAAACCATGGTCTGCAGTCACAATCAGCAAGGCATTTTTTAATTGTTTGGTTAGTTCTTCTACATGCCTATCCAAGGATTTTATTTTGGTTTTAGTCTTATCGCTATAACATCCCGTATGATGCATTACGGAATCTGGTTCTTTATAATATGCCAGTATAAACTTTTTTTCTTTTTCTTTTGCAAGCTCGGCAATCTTATTGCAGATTTCGTTCATCTTATCTACTTTGTATCCGCCAAAAAAGCGCGCTACACCATATGCTTTGTATTTGCCCTGCTCATTTATTTGTTCAAAAAGCTTTTTATGAGGCAAAAACTCTTGTCCGACATTGAGTTTTAGGTTTTTGCCGCTATAAAAATCTCGATTCAAAAAAAGCTCAATATTCGTATCATATTCTTTAAAATAACATTGCCACCCTGCCCAACCATGTTCTTGCGGCGTTAATCCGGTGTAAATGCTGGTGGTGGCGGCCGTTGTTGTCGGCGGAAAGACAGAGGAAATTTTTTCAACCATATGCTTTCTTAAAAAGCTTTTTTCTGAAAGATTATGCTCAAGCATATCTACGCCCATGCCGTCTAATACCAAAAGGACAACCGTTTGATAATCTTGTTGCAAAAAGCTGTCTAACGCACTCAAACTTGAATGGTGTGTCGGGCATTCAAAATATTGCAGAATTGAGTTTGATAAATTAACCAAACTGTTTTTATAATCAGGCTTGCAAACTTTGTTCATATTCACTTCTCAATTTTGAAAATGTGTTTATATCCTTATATCTTTGCTCTGCTTGGCTCCACAAAGCTTGTCTTTGTATGCCTTCCAAGACGTAACCTAATTTTTGTGCCACATTGGCAGATTTTTTATTTAAGACATCTGTATGTATAACAATGCGATTAAAACCTAAGCCAAAGAACTCTTTTTCTATGAGTTTTACTGCTTCTTGCATATATCCGTTGCCAGCATATGAACTTGAAATCCAATAACCGATTTCCAAGCATTTATCTTTTTCTTTAACGTTAAGTGCAGAAATCATACCCATAAACTTTTTATTTTGATTCAAAATTAAATAATTAAAACCGATGCCTTTTTTCCACTCTTCTTCGCAGCCTAACAAATATTCATAACTATCTTCAGCACGATGAGTTTTTGTTGCCCAACTTAGCCACGGAGATAATTCAGGCAGACTTTTTTTCATTTCTTCATCATGCTTGCGCGCTTGCTCAATGCTTTTTATGGCTCTTTGCAGAATAATTCTGCTTCCTTTTATTGTTTCTTGCGGAAGTATCATTTTTTTCTCCTAACTACGCAATCTAGAGTAGATTTTTTATTTTTATATGGCAATATATTTTTATATTTCGGAGAAAAATCATGCTAAAACTTGTATTACCAAACCCAAAATATTTAGATTCCGTTAAAAATGCCATTGCGGAATATAAGGCTCAACCATCTTTATTTGATATTCATTGCATAACAAAAATGATTGAGGCTGAAAAAGATGATTTTAAAAATTATTTTCATGAAGTTGAAAATAAAAGACAAGGTATTGATTTGCCTGAAGGACATGTTCCTAACACAACTCTTTGGTTAATTGATGATGAACAATATATCGGCTCTTTTGATATTCGTCATGAGCTTAATGATTATCTTTTGTTAAACGGTGGGCATATAGCTTATCAGATTATTCCGTCTGCTCGTCGTAAAGGCTATGTTAAAGCAGGATTAAAATTAACACTGGCTTTTGCTCAAGAAAATTTGCATATAAACAAAGCCTTACTTACTTGTCATTTTGAAAATGAGGCTTCTTATCGAGCTATGATATCTGTGATGCAAGAATGGGGCGGAGAAGAAATATCTCCTTCTTTGATTGATAATCATCAAGAACATCGGGTGTGGATTAATACGCAACCAAAATAAAAAAAGCTTGCTTTTATTTTTGAAGCGTTCTATATAATATTTCGTTATTCAGGACATAGTTCAGCCTGACGGAAACGTCCGCGGCGCGTAGAGCGCTTGCATGGGGTGACTATTTTAACGAATAATAAAAATACGGGACGTAGTTCAGCCTGGTAGAGCGCTTGCATGGGGTGCAAGAAGTCGGAGGTTCGAATCCTCTCGTCCCGACCAGATATAAAAAAACCTGCTGAAAAGCAGGTTTTTTTATATCTGCTTGGCGGGCGCAGGATTTGAAACTCCGAAAAGGAGGTTCGACTACCAGCAATAGGCGAGACGCTGGTATCGCCGGTTTTGTCTTAGGCAAAAATTGCGCCTGTGCGGCGGAGTGAAACGACGCCAATCCTCTTCAATCCGACCAGATATAAAAAAACCTGCTAAAAAGCAGGTTTTTTTGTATCTGTTTGGCGGGCCAAATTAGCTGTTGTCATAGACCTTTTTTTATGCTATATTCTGAGCATCATAAAAAATTATTAATTAAAAAAAATAAGTATGGAAAAGAAAAAAATTATTCTCAATGTGCTCATTATCATTATGAGCCTTGTGAGTGCGGTATTAACAATTAAATTTGCACTCGGGATTGTAAATCAGATGATATCTTCTGGTTTAGGTATTATCCAAAATCCAATGTCATTGTTACTATGTCTTCTTGTTGGAGGTGCGGTTACGCTTTTTTTATTAGCAATAATAAAAAAAGTATTTGTAAGGATAGCAGCATACTATATAGGAATACTGCTCAGTGGAGCATGTTTCTATTATGCATATGGAGCGTTTACCCTCAATATTGGGATAGAATATACGCTGACATATGCTATGCTTGGTGCTATATTATTTGCAACGACTGTCATCATTGCAAAAGTATTTAAATAAATAAAAAGAGACACTATTAATACGGTGTCTCTTTTTATTTATTTAGATTATTGTACCAATAATACAATAAATTGTCTATCTGAAAGGGTATCAGGCTCATAAATATACCCTCTTCTACCATCTTTCAAAATTCCCCATCTTCCGGGAATGGCAGTGCAGATTTCTAAAACAACTTGTCCATCAAGTTTCCATTGCGCTACGACCATTTTTCTGCCGTTGATGGTTGAACTTGACTTTGAAAAGCCAAAGCGCTTCCCGGTTGTTTTAACCTTAAAGGTCTTACTTTCAGTTAATCTTTCTAAAAAAATTCTTTCCATAAACAAAAAAATTAACGGGTTATAATAATCAATTAACGCAGCTTTAAGTTAGCATAATTTTTTAGATATTCAACACTCAAGTTACAAAAAAAGGTTCGGTCAAAAAACCGAACCTATAAATTTTTTGTTTTAATCTTCTCGGCCAAGAGCCAGATAGCCCAAGCCAAAGAAGAAATACAGAACTGACAAAATTGCCAAGATTTGCATTACCGGAGCCAAAGCGGCTAGAACCGGGAAAATTACAGATAGCCACCCGCAACATGCCAAGCCGAGTATGGCTATCATTGCTTTTGCGGCATGAGGCTTCTTTTCATCTTGGATTATGAAGAAAAAGAAAGCACTCCATAGGAATTCTCCTACGGCAACGAATGTCGGTAGATCATTTCCTTTTAATGCCGCAACTCCAGTTGCTATGGTAATAAAAATACCTGACATACCGCCTAGAGAAAAAATACTCTCGAAGATATCTTTAACTTTCTTTGGCTTACAATATACTTTTTTTGCAAACCAGAAGACGGCCAATGTGACAACTGTGGAAAGAGCGTGTTTCCAGTATGCCATATTGGCATAATTTTCATACCACCCCCAAGAAATCAAGGCGAGGTTCAAAACAATTACTGAAAAGAAAGCCACTCTGTAGCTTCTGTTTAATTTTTTAGTTTCCATAATTTTTTTTGTTTTTTAATGATTAATTTAACAATAATTTTTTGGTAAGCTTATACATATCACTTTTTGTCTAATACGTCAACAATAAAAATCACAATTCTTTACTTTTTAATGATTTAAATAAATTTATGTCTTTTATTTTGCTTTTTTCTATCTCGTTTTCAATCTGCATTTGAGCTCTGAGAAAGGAATTGATATATTTTTTAGATATTCAATGCACAAGTTACAAAAAAAAGGTTCGGTAAAAAACCGAACCTTTGATGTTTTATTTTTTATCGGAAAAGTTTTCTTCGGCATTTCCATAAGGAATGCACAATAACAGGAAGAAAACTTCCGGCAGCGACAGAAAAAGCGCTGCGAACCTCAGGAAAGGCAACATACAACCATAGCAGTAAAAGTACCATGTTCAACAATATGCCTACCCATACGGGAGGTGTTTTTTCTTTTTCAGACACCAACCAACAAAGTGTCGCTGTCAATAGTTCTCCTGCTGCCCAGAATTCCATTGTTTCCGTTGTTAAGAATTTGTCTTCATCATTTATAAATGATAATAACAAAACCACAATAAAAACAAATATTGCCGAAATAGCAGCATATACACATGAATTATGTGCAATTTCTTTTACATTGTCACCATATTTTCCAAGCAAAATACCGAAAGCTATGATGGCTACGGCAACAACAGCCAGAACAATGCGTTGCCATACCGTTGGAGAAGAAAAAAATTCATCCCCTAGCATGACCAAATTTAATGTAGCGACTAAAGTCAGCATTAAAATTCGAACAATGTAATTTTTCTCAATAGAAATTTTAATAGTCTTTTCCATTTCCATTTTCATTTTTTTTAATTTAACAATAATTTTTTGGTAAGTTTATACATATCACTTTTTGTCTAATGCGTCAACAATAAAAAAAATTACAATTCTTTATTTTTTAATGATTTAAATAGATTTATGTCTTTTATTTTGCTTTTTTCCATCTCTTTTTCAATCTGCATTTGAGCTTTGAGAAAGGCATTGGATGAAGCATCGCTAATATCTGCCGGTATTCCTTCTTTTTCTTGTAACGGCATGCCGTTTTTGTTTCTGGCGCAATAATATGTTCCAATCTTTAACACGCCACTCTCAAATGGTAGTCTGATGGGAGCAGAACCGGCAAAACAACCTGATGTTTGTTCTCCGATACTCAAACTATGAGGAAGTTGAGAAAGCAACCACACCGCTCCTTCAGAGGCCGAAGCACACCATGCATCTTGCAACACATAAATTCCGCCACTGAAATTATCTTTAGGGTTTGCTTTATAATGCACATCATCAGGACCAATGACTTGCTTTTTCTTATCTAAAATATCTGCTTGTTTTTGATTAATCGGTTGAATATCTATTGGCTCATACACATCTGCGTATGATAATTCTTTTCCTCCTATTCGTTCTCCTATTTCTTTGATAACATCGGCATCTCCGCCTTGATTGCCTCTAAAGTCAAAAATAATATTTTGCCAGTTTTGCCTTTCTTTCTCGGTAAAAAAAGCTTCAACAAACTTTTGTCTGTTTTCTTTTTGCAAATGTGTATTGCCGCCAAAAGAAGGCACGGCTACAATTCCTGTGCTTTTTCCTTTAATATTCTTACTTGCAATCATCCATTGCGCAAGACCATTTTGTATTTTGAAATGTCTTACATCTGTAATATGTAATTCTGACAATTCTTCTGTTGACTTATATGCTAGATTATATGCCTTAGAAGAATATTGAGGCTCTTCTTTTGCCACTAACTGCCTTCCCTTTTCATCATATAGTTCAATATGATTATCCGGAACTTGTTGTGCAATCAACCTACCTAAGGCTTCCATTTGCTTTTGTTGTGGCATATCTCTATTTATTTTGGCAGCGCTTGCTAAAAATCTTCTTTTCTGCAAAGCAATTTTTTTATCATCTTTAGCTTTTTGATGATTCCATTCCGGCAAATTATTGGCTATAAATTCGGCATATTGTGAAATATGGTCCATATCATTTTCCTTTTTTTTGATATTATAGCTAAATTTTGTGTTCCGTCAAAAAAATCTTGCCAAAGCAAAAGTTTGCGTTTAACTTGCCGATAAGGAGAACATTATGAAAAGATTTAATCGCCAAATTGAAGATTTTACTTGTGAACATTGTGGTACAAAAGTTCATGGCAACGGTTATACAAACCACTGCCCTAATTGTTTATGGAGCAAACATGTGGACATCAACCCAGGTGACCGCGCTGCTGATTGCGGTGGACTGATGGAACCGATTGCCGTTGAAATGAAAAACGGCGAATACATCCTCACGCAAAAATGTACAAAATGTGGACATATACGCCGTAACAAGGTTTGTGATGAAGATAACTTTGATGCTGTTATTGCTCTTTCAAAATCTATGATAAATAAAATTTAGCCTTATTATTGCAACTTGTCCTTGATATACTTTAATACAATTTCTTTGCTTTCTTTGGCTTGATTTATATCCGTTATGTATTCATCCACCCAATTAAAGATGTTATCTAACAGGTTATGTCTTAAAATAAACCGATATGAAGATTTATAATATATTTCAAAAACAAAAGCTAACAACTGCAATAATCGATCTGAAAAAGACTTGCATATTTGAAAATTTATAAGGTGATGTGCACAAAACTCTTGCCATACAGCAGCGGAAACCGGAGCGTATTGTTCATCCTTACTCAAGTGAGCAAAGAACAAATCCTTAAAAACTCGGTTGTCATATTTTATCAAATACAGATTAGCAATTTTGTCCGCATCTTTAACCAGCTCGTAAAGCTTTTGGGTTTCTGTTTTTTCCATTCCTTCCGGCATATGTTGATATTCTTCATCTTTATCCAGAGCATCTGCTAACTCTCCATGCCTTTTTATGGGTAAAAGCAAGCGCAAATCTGAATAGCCTAAGTTTTTCAAAATCTCATAACTAAAATGACCATGATTATAATGTTTGCTTGCATCTTGAGATAAAAGATATATTTCTTGAAATCTGCCAATATCATGAAAAAGACAAACAAGCTTGCCTAATTTTAACACTTCTTCTGATTGGTTTTTAAAATAAGCTTCATTTTTCAAAAGATAGTTACCTGCTCCAACAACCTGCATCGAATGTTTTATTTTTTCTTTGGCAAAACTTTCAAAAAAAGCCTTACCTTTTACCTTATCCAAGCAATCATAAAAAGCACTATATAATTGATTTTGCTCTATTTTTACATCTATTTTTCTTAATTTCATTATAAAAAAAGCCGCAATTTCTTGCGGCTCTCCGTTTATTTTTTATGCTGACTTTTTATTTTCAGAAGACTTTTTATTTTCCTTACGATAAATCAGCTTCGGTGCTTTTTTGTCATTGATAACTTTTTCATCAATCACAATTTCTGCAACGTCTTTTTTATCCGGAATATCATACATTAATTCAAGTAAGTTTTCTTCCATAATAGCTCTTAAGCCACGAGCGCCGGTTTTGCGTTCAATTGCTTTTTTGGCAATGGCAATCAATGCTTCATCGGTGAAAGTTAACTTAACATCTTCCATCTCAAACAAGCTGGCATATTGACGAACCAATGCGTTTTTAGGTTCAGTTAAAACTTTAACCAATGCTGCTTCATCTAAATCTTCCAATGTGGCAATGACCGGCAAACGACCAACAAATTCTGGAATCAAACCATATTTTAACAAATCTTCTGGTTCTACTTCTTTCAAAATATCGCCAATGCGTCTTTCATCCGGACCTCTGACCTCAGCACCGAAACCGATAGAAGATTCTTTACCTCTGCTGCCAACAATTTTTTCCAAGCCGGAAAATGCACCGCCGCAAATAAACAAGATGTTGGTTGTATCAACGTGCAAAAATTCTTGTTGCGGATGTTTGCGTCCACCTTGAGGCGGAACATTGGCAACCGTACCTTCAATGATTTTTAACAAAGCTTGTTGCACGCCTTCACCGGACACATCTCTTGTAATTGACGGACCGTCTGTTTTTCTAGTAATTTTATCAATTTCATCAATATAAACGATACCGCGTTGAGCTTTTTCAATATCATAGTTAGCGGCTTGAACCAGCTTTAAGATAATGTTTTCAACGTCTTCACCAACGTATCCGGCCTCTGTTAAAGTTGTTGCATCTGCAATGGCAAAAGGGACATCCAAAATTTTTGCCAAAGTTTGCGCCAACAATGTTTTACCGGAACCTGTTGAACCAATCAAAATGACGTTTGATTTTGAAATATCAACTTCTTTATCTTTAGTCTTATTATCTAAATTATTTAATCTTTTATAGTGGTTATATACGGCAACAGACAAAACCTTTTTGGCTCTTTCTTGCCCGATAACATATTGATCCAAAAACTCTTTAATTTTGGAAGGAGTTGGCAAGTTTTCAGAATCAATACCACCTTCTCTTTTGGCTTCTTCAGCCATTTCATCTGCAACAATATTGATGCAAACTTCAATACATTCATCACAGATATATACGCCTCTGCCGGCAACCAGTTTTTTTACTTCTGACTGACTTTTTCCGCAGAAAGAACAGTGCAATTCGTTGTTATCTTTGTTATCACTCATATCTCTTACCCTTATTTGCCGGCAATTTCAGTACGATTGGTCACGATTTGATCAATCAGGCCAAATTTTAATGCTTCTTCAGGTGTCATAAAATTATCTCTTTCCATTGCTTTTTCAACAACAGATAATTTTTGTCCTGTATGGATAGAATATAATTTATTCATTCTTTTTTTCAACTCAACCAAATTTCTGGCATGGATTTCAATATCGGTCACCTGACCTTTGAAACCGGAACTTGGTTGGTGAATCATTATCATTGAATTTGGCAAAGAAAATCTTTTTCCCTTAGTTCCGGCTGCCAAAAGGAAAGAACCCATTGAGCAAGCTTGACCGATGCATACCGTGTTTACATCACAAGTAATGTATTGCATGGTGTCATACATAGCCATGCCGGATGTAACGGAACCGCCCGGAGAGTTGATATACATATAAATATCTTTTTTAGGATTTTCTGATTCCAAAAATAACAATTGAGCGCAAACCAATGCAGACATCTCATCATTAACCTCACCGGTTAAAAAGATTATTCTTTCTTTTAACAATCTGGAAAAGATATCAAAAGAACGTTCGCCTTTTGAGGTTTGCTCAATTACCATAGGAATCAAGCTATCATTAATCCGCTCTAAAGAATTTTGCATAATCATTGTGTTTTCCTTACTTTTATAATTCAATTTTTTATTCTTTATAAAACAATATCATCAATAAAAAGTAAAGAAAAAGCACTATTTTTTATCTATTACGCAAAAAATATTTTTTCCTAAAATATTCTTTAATCCAAGTTTATCTAAAAAATTGCTGATTGGGAAAATATATTTATCATATATTTTTAAGGTATCGGGGTTTAATTTTCCATCTTTACTGCCAATCAGTTTATAAAGCAATGTAATAAAAAAGCCGCAAGAATCAGCATAATAGAGCTCTTTTAGAGTCCATTTTTCATTATTTTGGAACAAATTTTCTATTTTGTTTTTTGAATATCTGCGAAAGTGACCTACCTTTTTATCCATTGCCGAATATAAACAATCAAAAGCCGGAAGATATAAAATAACCCTTCCCCCTTGCTTTAATTTTTGATAAAAAAGCTCAACGATTTCATCATCTTTTTTAATATGTTCCAAAACATTGCTGGAATATATGACATCAACCGATTTATCCGGCAACTCATTTAAGGAATCATAGCAAATTTTGTTTTTATAAAATTTTTTTAAATTCTCAGCTGGTTCTATACAACAAATTTCCTTATTGATTTTTTTCTCAAGCAAATTTGCTAATGTTCTGCTTCCTGCACCAAAATCAACAATAAAGCTATCCGTATCTTTTAACTGTGAGCTTATCTTTTCTATAATCTCGTGATTATAATTTTCAGCAAGAACCAAGGCATCTAGGTTATCTTCTCCAGAATATTTCATTTGTTACTATCACCTATATTATACCTTAAATAAGATAAGCGTCTGGTTTCTTTTCTGCTTTTTGAAATACTATCCAAAATTAAACCGACGAAAAAGCTAATACCAGACAAAATCATTAACCCCATTGATAAAAATGCTCTGGGAAATTTTTGAACCAAATGAGTTTCAAAATATTCTTCAACTACAGGAATTCCCAGCCATAAGGAACTCAAAAAACACAATATTGTTAAAATATTAAAAAACAATAATGGTCTTTCATCTTTAATTAAGTTTACAATCATCAATAAAATTCTGATACCGTCTTTATAGGTTGATAACTTGCTTTCCGAACCTTTGGGACGTGCAAAATAATCAGTCTCAATTTCTTTGAACGGTAGTTTTGATGAAAGAGCGTGCACGGTTAACTCTGTTTCTGTTTCAAAGCCTGTCGATTGTGCAGGAAAGCTCTTTACAAACCTTTTTGAAAAAACACGATACCCTGATAGCATATCTATCAGATTTTGATGAAAAAAGCTTTGAACCAACTTGGTTAACAAAATATTCCCCCAACGATGCCCTACTCTGTATGCCGCTAAATCGACCTCTTTTCTGGCTCCCACAACCATATCTAAATCATTATCTATCAGTTCTTTAATCAGCTTTGGTGCTTTTTTTATGTCATAAGTTTCATCACCATCACTCATCACATAAATATCGGCATCAATATCTGCAAACATTCTTCTAACGACATTACCTTTGCCCTGATATGGCTCAAATTTTACAATTGCACCGGCTTTTTTGGCTATTTCTGCTGTTTTATCCGTAGAATTATTGTCATATACATATATTTTTGCGTCTGGCAAAATTTTTTTAAAGTCTTCAATTACTTTTTTTATGGCAACTTCCTCATTATAACAAGGAATAAGCACCGCAATTTTATTCTTCATAAAAGACCTCCTTTAACTCTTCAACACTCATAAATTTTTCTTCATTAAGCCAAATTTTTTGAGCTGATTTTGCATCTGCACAAAGGTATGTAAAATCAATTTGATTGTTGACTAGTTTTTTACATTTCATTTTATCTATTGTTTTTAACAAATCTACTTTGTTAACATAAGGAATATATTTAGGACTTTGAATTAATATAAACTTATCTCCTTTATGTTCCTCTTCCGTTTGTATTCTTAAATTTCGCCAATTATCATTCCAACTAAATAATTCTATATTTATTCCTAAAGCATGTTTGAAGATATAATTATATTGATACATATTTAGTCCTTTGATTGAAGGATTTTTTATTCCCCAATATGCAATATAAGCAGAAGATGGTAAATTATATATTTTAATTAGACTATTCTCAGGGAAATTTATATCTTCAATGTATAAATATTTATCCTGTTTTAAGCCAATTTTTTCATAGTCTATTCTTTTTCCCCAAATTTCAGAAAATATGATTGTTGAGAATAAGATGAATAAGGTTAAGATAAAAATCGTACCATAAATAATCTCGGAATATATTTTCTTAGGTTGAAAGCTCAATAAAACTTTTACGATATAAAGAGAAATCAAAAACTCACCAATAACAAAATATCTGGATATTGAAAAAACACTCATCCACAATATGTATGATGTGATGCTTATCCAAAATAAAAACCACCATTTTTTTTCTATTGTATTATTTTTTTTCAAGATTGATTTTATTGCATATGCAACAACATAAATAATCAGAATAAAGTAAACTATTGCTTGTCTGAAATCCACGACAAACATTTTTATTCCTTCTTCTCTATGTAGGGTAAAGCTATTTATAATAGGCCAAAAAACATAATCAATTGCGCTTTTTGGAACATGGGTTCCATCCCTGAAATTTTCTTTTGGGAACCAATCTGATACAAAAATATTATTTAAAAACGGGAAAAACGGATTTTCAAACATTTTCCACATTTTTATTAACCATGGACCTGCTGCCAATAAAAATGAAAGCACACCAAAAAAAGCAAAGTAGCAGATATTCTTTCTAAAATTTTTTATATCTTTATGAAAAACAAAAAGTCCCGTGGTTACGCTGATTATCCAGTAAAAAAAAGTGTATTTTAAGCCAAAAGCGAAACCAAGCAAACTTGCCGAAATAATGAAAGGTTTTTTATCTCCTGTTTGAGTGACAAAAATTTCTTTCATCAACACATAAATTGCGCAAGTTACCAAAAAACTCAGCTGTATTTCATTTGTTGAGGTACCGATTTGTAAATATGTTCCATTAGCTGTTAAAGCAACAAACAATGTCAAAAATATTTGAAGTTTGCTTCTTACATCATTTTGATTAAAATATATTTTGGTAATTTTATAGTACAACCATAATAAGCCACCGAACCATAATCCTTGCATAAAATATATAAAAACAGGATAGTCGTTGAGATAAAAAATAAGGTAATATAGCGGAATATCTGGCAATGGATTAAAAAAACCATTTAAGCCAGCCACAAGCACATCTTGGCCGACACGATTATTAACAAATGCCCACGCATTAAAAAAATGATAATTTACAAAATCCCAAGCTACATCTTGTTGCAAAATTACGCTGAGCAATCCACCAAATAGAACAAATAACAAACAATGTAATTTTCCCGATTTTAAAATATTTATCATTTTTTTCTCCTTAAATGTGAGCTCATTTTATCAATAATTTAAAATCTTAGTAGAAAAATTATAATTATACACATAAAAAAAAGCCGACGATTGTCGGCTTTTTTTAGATTTCATATTTAATTAAGAAGCTTTTTTAGTTGTTTTTTTAGCTGCTTTTTTAGTGGTTTTAGCTTCTTCATTAAAGTTATAAAGCTCTTCGATAGAAACTGTTTTTTCATCTACTTTAGCTTGAGAAATGATGTGATCAACGATTTTTTCTTCAAAAATCGGAGCTTTCAAATTTTCAACTGCTTGTTTGTTTTTAACATAGAAATCAAAAACAGCTTTTTCTTGTCCAGGATATTTACGAGCTTCGGCCATAATTGCTTGATTGATATCATCAGCGTTAATGGTGATTTTTGCATTTTGACCAATTTCAGACAAGAGCAAACCGAGTTTAACTCTGCGAACTGCAATATTTTTGTATTCAGCCAACAAATCTTCTTCAGGTTTTGCTTTTTCTTCTTCATCCAATTGGTTATACTTTTTAGCTTGTTCATATTGGTTAACGATTGCTTTGTATTCAGCATCAACCAAAGATTCAGGAACTTCAAAAGTATAATTCTTATCCAAAATATCCAAGAGTTGTCTTTTCAACTTCATTTTAGAAGCAGCTTCGTAATCACCCTTAATGCGCTCAGCAATAACGGCTTTTAATTTATCCAAGCTTTCTTCGCCCATAGATTTTGCAAAATCATCATTGATTTCAACATCTTTTGCTTCACGCAATTCTTTAATTTCGCAAGCAAAAACAGCTGCTTTGCCTGCCAAATCTTTTGCATGATAATTTTCAGGGAAAGTAACGTTAACATCAACTTTTTCGCCTGCTTTTTTGCCAATCAATTGGTCTTCAAAACCAGGAATGAAAGAGTTAGAACCCAAAACTAAAGGATAGTTATTACCCTTGCCGCCTTGGAATTCAACACCGTCAACTGAGCCAACAAAATCAATAACGGCTGTATCGCCTTTTTTAGAAGCTCTGTCTTCTTCAACTTTTTTGGTTTCTTTGCGTGCATCTGCCAAATATTTCAATGCTTTTTCAACTTCTTCTGCAGGAACTTCAGCAATTTGTTTTTCCAAAGCAATGTCTTTGATTCCGTCAAAATTAATTTCTGGCATAATTTCTACGTTTACATCAAATTCAACATCTTCGCCGTCTTTGAAAGCGGTGATTTTAACATCAGGCATCATAACCGGACGCAAATTGTTATCTTTAATAACTTGCTGAGCGGTTTTTTGAACCAAATCTTCCAATACTTCAGCTTTTGCAGAAGCTTCATATTTTTGTTTAATCATGGAAGCCGGAGCTTTTCCTGCTCTGAAACCAGGCATTTTAACAGATTTAGCAATAGAATTAATTTTTGCATCAACATCTTTGGCAAAATCTGCTGCCAAAACAGTTACTTTGTAAGATTTTTTCAAACCTTCAGATTTTACTTCTTTAATATTCATAGATTTTCTCTCTCTAGGGTTAACCATTTTTACAAAAAAAATGGTGCGAGCGGAGAGACTCGAACTCTCAAACCTTGCGGCACCAGATCCTAAGTCTGGCGTGTCTACCAATTTCACCACGCTCGCTATTACTTATTTTTGCTTGCATAGTAAAGAAAAAAAAATTTAAATCAAGACTAAATTCACAACCTGATAAAAATAATTGTAATATAACTTAATATTTTATATGATACTGCTGAATTGAGATAAAATTTTAGGAGTAAACTTGTGTTAAAGCTCACTATGACCAAAAATTTATTATGTGCTGCGGCAACCGTTGTCTTGCTTTCTGCTTGCAATTCAACCGCTTTGCGCGGCGAAGACGGTAAGACACCAACCATTTGGCAATTTAACGATCAGGCTAAAGAAGATGCCAACCTGGCTACCGTGGCTTATTCTCAAGGTGATTTTAAAGAAGCTCAAAGATTGGTCGACAGATCTTTGCAATCTAACCCCAAATTGCCACAGGCTTTGATTGTAAGTGCCATGACTGCCGAACAACTCGGTCATTATAATAGAGCCAGACAAAATTATGAAGATTTGATTTTGCTTAACTCTGATGACATGACTCTTTTAGGTTCAAACTCAGGAAAACCTGAAAAAATGTCTCAGATTGCTCAACAAAGATTGCGTACCATTACCATTCAACAAAGCAAATTGGTCATTGAAGATGACAATGGTGCAAAAGTCTTTAATATCGAAGACAGTGCCGCTTTAAGACAAAGCAAGTCTGCTCTGGCAAAAGCTATATTTTTAAGCCAGAAAAACAAACCGCAAAAAGAAGTTCCTACAACTCAAGAGCAAATTGAAGCCGCTGAGGTCTTGTTTGATGATGACGAACAAAATATTATTGCTCGCTTCTTAACATTAAAAGAACTGGCTGAAAAAGATTTAGTTACAAAAGATGAGTTTTTGGCAGCCAGAAATTCTAATATCGGCGGTCTCTTGCCTTTAACATCTCAAGCTCCCGCTTATGGTATCAATCGCCCCGTTCCCTCTCCTGACTTGATTATTGAACGTATCAATGTTTTGAAAGAGGCTACCGAAGCTAATGCCATTACACCAAAAGAATTTTCTGCAGAAAGAAACTTGATTGTAGAAACTTTATTGCCGCCTCATCCTCGTCAACGTATGAAAAGAAAACTTCCTTCTAAAGACATTATGACTGCAGCTAAAAATTTGCGCAAATTGGAAGTTCTTCATGATTTGAACTTAATTACATCCAACGAAAAGGAAAAAGAAAAAGCGGCCATTGAACGCTATATCGGAATAAACAAAGCACCTCAAGTTCAAAAAACGGCTGAAAAAGAACCTGCAAATGATTTGATTCAACCTATTAAGGATGAAAACATTCAAAAGACAGAAGAAAAGAAAGCTTCTGTTGAGCCTTTGGTTCCGATGGTTTCAAGCCCGTTTTAGTTCAGATTATTTTTCAAGGGGGCTCAATTGAGCCCTCTTTTTTCTTGCAAAAAGAAGAGTTTTGATATAAAAAAGCCCTAAATTTCTATAAAAACAATTTCTTATATAAGGTAAAAAAATGACCAATACTGTAAATAAGCGCAAAACATTTGCCATTATTTCACACCCTGATGCCGGTAAAACAACTTTGACCGAAAAATTGTTACTTTTCGGCGGTGCTATTCAACAAGCCGGTGCCGTTAAAGCCAGAGGAGAAAATCGCCATGCTCACTCAGACTGGATGAAAGTTGAGCAAGAACGCGGTATTTCTGTTGCATCTTCTGTGATGAACTTTGAGTATAAAGATATCACATTCAACCTTTTGGATACTCCGGGACACGAAGACTTCTCCGAAGATACTTACCGTGTGTTAACCGCCGTTGACTCTGC
>CALXWC010000005.1 GCA_944392265.1 uncultured Alphaproteobacteria bacterium
TTAAGGAAAATTGTGAAGGAGTGTACATAGAAGTACATGACTGAACAATTTATCCGCAAAATCTGTATTAGTTCCCCATTATACGATTTTTTATAACTTGGCGGCGATTTCCTCAATCTCATAACATTCAATAAAGTCACCTTTTTGAATGTCATTATAATTTTCAAAACTGATACCGCATTCATAGCCTTCACGAACTTCTTTAACATCTTCTTTGAAGCGTTTGAGTTGTCCGATAGAGCCGTCGTGAATAACCACATTATCACGCAACAAGCGGATTTTGGCACCACGTTTAACCAAACCTTCGGTAATCATACAGCCGGCAACTTTACCCACACCGGTAATATTATAAACCTCACGGATTTCGGCATAGCCCAAAAGTTTTTCACGCAATTCAGGTGAAAGCATTCCTTCCAAACCTTTCTTAACGTCATCTGCCACATCATAAATGATGGAATAGTATTTAATCTCAATTCCATCACGACGAGCAGCATCTCTGGCTTGTGGAATGGCACGAACGTTAAAGCCGATAATCAAAGCATGAGATGCTTTAGCCAATGAAATATCAGATTCGGAAATCGGACCAACAGCAGAGTGCAAAATCTGAACAGAAACTTCATCGGTTGAAAGTTTATTCAATGTGCCTTCCAAAGCCTCAATAGAGCCTTGAACGTCAGCCTTGATAATAATCGGCAAGTGTTTAGATTCACCGGACTTAATTTTATCAAGCATTTGTTCCATGGCAGATTTGGCAGATTTTACAATCTTAGCATCGCGTTCTTTGCAAATACGATAGTTGGTAACTTGTTTTGCCTGAGCTTCATCAGCAACGATAATAAAGTCATCACCGGCGGCAGGAGTTCCTTGCAAGCCCAAGACCTCAACCGGAGTAGCAGGTTTTGCTTCAAACACTTTTTTACCGTTTTCATTAAACATGGCACGAACGTGTCCCCATTCTTTACCGGCAATGATAATATCACCAACCTTAAGAGTTCCTTTTTGAACCAAAACGGTAGCAACGGAACCACGTCCTTTTTCCATTTTTGCTTCTACAACGGCACCTTCTGCAGCACGATTCGGATTAGCTTTCAAATCCAAAATTTCGGCTTGCAACAAGATGGCTTCAACCAATTTATCAATATTGATGCGTTTTTTAGCAGAAACTTCGGCACACAAGCAATCACCACCCATTTCTTCAACGGCAATACCATGTTGCAACAAAGCGGTTTTAACCTTCATTGGGTCAGCGCCTGGCAAGTCAATTTTGTTAATAGCAACAACGATTGGCACTTCGGCTGCTTGAGCGTGACGAATAGCTTCCACTGTTTGCGGCATAATACCGTCATTAGCAGCAACGACCAAAACCACGATATCGGTTACCTTAGCACCACGAGCACGCATTTCAGAGAAAGCTTCGTGTCCCGGTGTATCAATAAAGGTAATTTTATCTCCAGTTTTAACGGTAATTTGGTAAGCACCGATATGTTGTGTAATACCACCGGCTTCCTTAGCGGCAACGTTGGTTTCGCGCAAAGCATCCAATAAAGATGTTTTACCGTGGTCAACGTGTCCCATAACGGTCACAACAGGAGGTCTTGGCAACAAATCTTCAGGCTTATCTTCAGCGCCGCCTAATCCGGCTTCAACATCGCTATCAGCAACGCGTTTAACTTTATGACCAAATTCTTCAACCACAATTTGAGCCGTATCAGCATCAATCGGTTGGTTAATGGTAGCCATAACACCCAATGCCATCAATTTCTTAATAACTTCGGCACCTTTTTCTGCCATACGGTTAGCCAACTCTTGAACCGTAATAACTTCAGGGATAACAACTTCACGAATAATTTTTTCTTGAGGTTGTTGCGGGGCTTGCTGTTGTGGTTTGGGTTGTTTTTTCTTAAAACGACGACGAGGAGCTCCGAAACCATAATCATCATCTTCATCATCGGCCATATAATTATTTACGTTAAACTTAGCACCGCCGCGTTTTTGAGGCTCAAAACTGCGTTTTGTAACCTTGCGTCTGTCTTCCTCAAAACTATCATTTCTGGAAGAAGAAACCTTTTTATGACGAGAAGAAAAATCTTCTTCATCATCATCTTCTTCATCATAGTCACGATTCTTTTTTTGCTTATAATTTTCAGCCTCAGCTTTAGCTTCAGCCTCTTTTGCTTTTTTATTATTTTCTTCTTGAAGAGCGGCATTTTTTCTTTCAAGCTCGGCTTTTTGCTCTTTAGCTTGTTCTTCAGCTTGTTTTTGCATCAAGATTTTCTTTTCAGCTTCTTCTTTAGCTTTTTGTTCTTCAAGCTGTTTTTGACGAAGAGCTTCTTTTTCCTGCTCTTCTTTTCTTTTTTTGGCATCATGCTCTTTTGCTTCGGCAATCAAGCGCAATTTTGCAGCTGTTGCTTCATCAATTTCAACTTTAGGCTCACTATGAACAACATTTGGGGTGACCACGCGTTTTTTACGCACTTCGACCTGCACCACTTTTTTTCCGTCAGCTGCAGACTTTGCTTTATCACCCAATTTCAAAGTAAGTGTTGATTTTGCTGATAATGTTAATTTTCCTTTTGCATTATCTTCTGTCATTACAAATCCTTTACAATCTATCAAACATTTAAGAATTTAAGAAATCTTCCAATCTGGAAAACTCGTTATGAACTGCCTTAGCCATATCTCCATATAACAAAGCAATATGAACCGTATTAACCTTATCTAATTCCTGATCTAACTCCTCAATCTTAAACGTATGAAAAACTTTCAAATCTTGAGCCAAATGCATAATCTTGTCATGACCATCGGCTCCGGCGTCCAGCGCTTCTACAATAAAAGCAGCCTTTTTCTTTTTTATAGCATCACAAACTTTTTCAAATCCGGTAACAAGACAACCGGCTTTTCGAGCCAAGGAGAGTGAGTTAAGACAACGTTTTTTCAACAGTCTCTCCACAATCTCCATAAGCTCGGGCTGAATTTTTACATTCTTTTTGAAAGCCTTAGAAAACAAGTTTTTAGCAATTGCCACAGAAAGAGCTTGTTTGGAGTTTTGCACCCAAATACCCTTTCCCGGCAATTTTTTCTTAAAGTCCGGAACAACCAAATTATCCGGTGTTACGGTAAAGCGCAAAAGATTTTCTTTTGGCAACACCTTACCGCACACGATGCATTTTCTTGTTTCTTCAGCTTTCATCAGAATTAATTTTCACCTTCTTCAGATTTTTCTTCTTCATCAAACCAGTGTTGACGAGCAGCCATAATGATTTTGTTGGCTTCATTAACAGAGATGGTATTTTCACCCAAAATCTCAATCAATTCATCAGCGGCCAAATCAGCCAAATCATCAATGGTTTTAACACCTTTGTCAGCCATGGTCAAAATCATATCTCTGTCTAAACCTTCAATATTTTGAATGGCTTCATCAATACCCAAAGTTTTGCTCTTTTCTTCAAACTCTTGGTTTCTTTTTTCAACAAAAGCTTTTGCTCTGGCTTGAATTTCTTTGGCAATATCTTCATCAAAGCCTTCAATTTCAGCCAATTCACTAACATCAACCATTGCCAATTCATCAACAGTAGAGAAACCTTCGGCAATGAGCAAATGAGCAATCATTTCATCAACGACCAAAGCTTCCATAAAGCGTTGAGAACGAACTTTGTTTTCATTAGAACGACGTTCTTGTTCTTGTTCTTCTGTCAAAACATCAATATCGCTACCAACCAATTGAGAAGCTAATTTAACATTTTGACCGCGACGTCCGATAGCAACAGAGAATTGTTCTTGAGGAACAACAACTTCAATACGATTGTTTTCTTCATCCAAAACAACCTTGCTAACCTCTGCCGGAGCAAGAGCGGCAACAATGTATTGAGCCTTATCTTCAGAGTAAGGAACAATATCAATTTTTTCACCTTGCAATTCAGATACAACAGCTTGAACACGAATACCGCGCAAACCAACGCAAGCGCCAACGGCATCAACTGTTACGTCATCTGTCTTAACGGCGATTTTTGCTTTAGAACCCGGGTCACGAGAAACAGCAACGATTTTAACAATACCGTCATAAATTTCCGGAACTTCAGACATAAACAATTTTGCCAAAAATTCAGGACATGTACGAGACAAGAAAATTTGCGGACCTTTGTTTTCTTTACGAACTTCTAATACATAAGCGCGAACACGGTCACCGTTTTTGAATTTTTCTCTCGGAATGATTTCATCACGACGCAAAATTGCTTCAGCTTTACCAATATCCAAAATAACATTGCCAAACTCAATACGTTTAACCGTACCGTTAACAATAGTGCCAACTTTTTCTTTATATTCTTCGTATTGTTTATTGCGTTCAGCATCACGAACTTTTTGAACAATAACTTGTTTAGCTGTTTGAGCGGCAATACGACCAAAATCAATCGGCGGCAAGCTATCAACAATAAATTCACCAACTTTGATGTTTTTATCATAAGCTTTAGCTCTGGCCAATGAAATTTGAGTAACTTCATTTTCAATTTGGTCTTCAGATTCTACAACTTCACGATAGCGTGCCAAGGAAATAGCACCTGTTTTGCGATCAATATGAGCTCTGATATCATGTTCAAAACCATATTTTGAACGACCTGCTTTTTGAATGGCAACTTCCATAGCTTCCAATACATCATCGCGATTAATATTTTTTTCGCGAGCAACAGTATCAGCAACTAAGATAATTTCAGGTCTTGGCATACTTTCAATATTTTGCATTTCTCATCCTTTGCTAAAAACATTTTATAAAAAAATTATTCTTCATCAAGCTCAACGGCCTCATCATTTTGATGAGCGGCCATATAAGCAGCCAACAATTCATCGGTCAAAACAATTTTTGCTTTGCTGACAGCGTCAAACGGAATAACAAAATCAACGCCGTCCATAGTGATTGTGATATTATTTTCATCATCAATCTTTTGAGTCACACCCTTAAAGCGCTTACGTCCCTCAACAGCCTCTGAGGTTTCAATTTTTGTTTCATAGCCCAAAAATCTTTTAAAGTGTTCCGGCTTGGTTAAAGGCCTGTCTAACCCGGGGGAACTGACTTCCAAAGAATATTGGTCTTTAATTGGATCTTCTTCATCCAAAACTTCAGAGATTTTGCGGCTAACAAAAGCACAATCATCCACATTAAGTTCTGTGCCATCTTTACGGTCAATCATAATCTGTAATGTTGGATTCTTTTGTCCGATTGTCAATAAGCGAACCATCTCAAAGCCTGCGTTTTCAACGATAGGCTCAATTAAATCATGTAAAGGGTGTTTCACTTGCATGCTTTTTTCCTTACTAAAGAAGCGGGGTTTTTGACCCCGCCTCATCTAATATTATCAATTCTGTAAAGAGCTATATCATAAAAGTTTTTAAAAATCCAGTATTTTTTTTATTTAATCCTAAACGATAAGCCCAATTTTTCTTTTATTTTTTGAGCAATATCAACATATGCTTGCGCATACGGACTCTCCGGCTTGCTGACAACAATCGGCGTTCCGTTATCCGCATTTTCTCTAATACTCAAATGCAAAGGAATTTCGCCCAAAAATGTTTCACCCATTTTTTCAGCAGTTTTCTTTGCACCTTCATGTCCGAAAATATCTGCACGATGCCCGCATTTTTCACAAATATAATAGCTCATATTTTCTACAATTCCCAAAATCGGCACATCCACTTTCTTGAACATATTAACGCCTTTTATTGCATCAATCAGCGCAATATCTTGCGGTGTGGAAACAATCACCATGCCATCCAAGTTTATTTTTTGAGACAAGGTAATTTGAATATCTCCTGTTCCCGGAGGCATATCAATCACCATCACATCCACATTTTTCCAATTGGTCTGGGTCAACAATTGTTCAATGGCACCACAAGCCTTTGAGCCGCGCCAAATTAAAGGTTGGTTTTTATCAATCAATGTTCCGATAGACATAGATTGAACACCATAGGTCTCAAAAGGTTCAAAACTTTGCCCGTCTGTTGTAGACAACCTCTCCCCTTCATAGCCCAACATTGTCGGCAAAGAAGGACCATAGATATCGGCATCAAACATAGCCACGTTCAGCCCCAATGTTTGCAAAGCCAGAGCCAAGTTAACGGCTGTGGTTGATTTTCCGACACCGCCTTTGCCTGAGGCCACACCAATAATCTTCTTCACATTTTTAATCTGATACATATCTGTTTTTGGGCGCAAACCCTGAATTTTTTTATCTGCCGTATAGATAATTGAAACCTTTTCCACCCCGTCAATTGCCAGCAAAGATTTTTCAATCATTGCATTTAATTCCGGATTTTCAGCCAAATTTTTTATGGTCAAAATCACTCTTTTGCCAAACTGATTTAAGGATTCAATACAAGATTCATCCAAAAACTGTCTAACAATTTCGCCAACTTTATTTTCCATTTTGTTGTTTTCCTGTTAATAAAACTCTCTTTTCTTGAATGTATCAAACACTTATTTATATTATATATATCTTTAAGTCAAACAAATACAGAGGTAAATTCTATGGCAAAGATTGAAGGCCCTTGGGGCAACAATGAACCAGACAACCCATGGCAAACCGTCCCTGTTGAGGATAAAAAGCCCAAGGTTGTCAAAATACAAACCGCTAAACCTGATGACGTGCAACGTCCAAACCTTGATATAAAATGGATTGTTATCTTACTGGCTTTAATTTGGTTATCATCCGGATTTTACCAAGTTCAACCAAATGAGCAAGGTGTGGTCTTGCGTTTTGGTGCATATTCTGAAACAACGGATGCCGGCTTGCACTATCATCTTCCTTACCCCATAGAAAAGGTTGTAAAAGTTAACTTCTCTCAAGAAAGAAGTATTAACTTAGGCGTGCAAGAAGCTTATGCCGCTCGCAATGTCAGAGGCATCAGAAACAATATGAACTATGCCAATGACCCACTCAAATCTTTCACTGAAAGCCATATGCTAACCGGAGATGAAAACATCGTTGACATCAACCTCACCATTGTTTGGAAAATCGGCAATGTTAAAGATTATTTGTTTAACATGAAAGACCCTGACCAAACCGTTCGTGTTGCAGCACAATCTGTTTTAAGAGAAATGGTTGGTCAATCTCAAATGCAGTCCATCATCACCGGAGACCGCGGCAAAATTGAAGATGACACAAAAGCAGAGCTTCAATCCGTATTAAACGAATTTGGTTCAGGCATAACCATTGTTCGTGTAAAATTACAAAAAGCAGACCCTCCAAAACAAGTTGTTGATGCTTTTAATGAAGTTCAACGTGCCAAAGCTGATATGGAACGCTATAAAAACGAAGCCGAAGCTTACCGCAATGAAATTGTGCCAAAAGCAAAAGGTGAAGCATCAAAACGCGTACAAGAAGCCGAAGCTTATCGTGAAGCCGTTGTCAGCAAGGCTCAAGGTGAGGCTGAAAGATTTTTGTCAGTTTACAATGCTTATAAAGAAGGAAAAGATATCACCATCAAACGCTTGTATCTTGAAACCATGGAAAATGTTATGAAAAATTCCAACAAGGTTATTTTGAATCAAGAAGCTCAAAAGAGTAATGTCTTGCCTTATCTTCCTTTAGATAAACTTATGTCAGCAAAAAAAGTTCAGGAGTAAAAAAATGTCAGATAAATTAAAGTTATTTACAATTATTCTTGTTGCTGCTGTTCTCTTTGTGTTGACCAATGCATTGTTTGTTGTCTCTCAAACCGAGCAAGCAATTGTTTTGCAATTCGGTCAACCAATGAGAGTCATCCAAGACGCCGGCTTAAAAATCAAAGTTCCGTTCATTCAAAATGTTGTTTTTTATGACAAAAGACTTCTCAACCTTGACCCTCCTGCTTTAGAAGTTGTTTTGAATGACAAGAAAAGATTGGATGTAGATAGCTTCACGCGTTATCAAATTATTGATCCGCTCAAATTCTACAAAACCGTCAGAACAGAAGAACAAGCCAGAAGCAAATTAGAAGAGATTGTTAATTCTTCTTTGCGCAAAGTTTTAGGTAAAATCACTTTACAAGACTTGCTCTCTCAACAAAGAACAAAAATCATGAAAGATATCAGTTCTGCCGTTAAAGTAGATGCTGAACAAATCGGCGTAAAAGTGGCAGATGTACGCATCCGCCGTGCAGATTTGCCGATTGAAGTTTTGCAAGCTATCAATGCGCGCATGAAATCTGAGCGTGAAAGAGAAGCCAAAGAGTTCCGCGGGGAAGGACAACAACTTTCTCAACAAATCAAATCTCAGGCCGATAAAGAAAGCACGATTATTATCGCCGAGGCTGAAAAGAAAGCTCAAATCATCCGTGGTAACGGAGATAAAGAAGCCATTGAAATTTGGAATAATGCTGCCGGTATTGACCCAGAGTTTTATGCTTATTACCGTTCATTGGAAGCTTACAAAAACTCTATGGCAAACGGAGACACATCTTTGGTATTATCTCCCACTTCTGAATTTTTTGAATTCTTTAGTAAAACTCCACATTCAGGAAAATAGATATTATGAGATTACTCTCTTATATATTTATCGGAATTTTAAGTCTGGGTCTTAGCACAGCTAAGGCTCAGACTGTTTTTCCGTCTTTTGCAGATTTAGCAGAAAAATTGATGCCTTCAGTTGTAAATATTTCAACCACACGTCATGAAAGCATTTCTGAAAATGAAACCAACGAAATAGATAACAATCTACAAACATCTGATAATATTTTTAACTATTCGGATGAAAACAAAATTTCTTTAGGTTCCGGATTTATTATTGATGAAAAAGGTTACATCATCACCAACAATCACGTTATAGACAAAGCAGACAGCATCACCGTTACTTTATCTGACAACACTTCTTATGATGCCAAGATTATTGGAACAGATAACAAAACAGACATCGCCTTAATCAAAATAGATACAAAACAAAAACTCACACCCGTTGTTTTTGGCAACTCAGACAAAATTCGTGTCGGAGATTGGATTTTAGCCATCGGCAACCCCTTTGGTTTGGGCGGAAGCGTAACGGCTGGTATTGTTTCTGCCAAATCCAGAGATATTGAATCCGGCCCATATGATAACTTTATCCAAACAGATGCCTCAATCAATCAAGGATCTTCAGGCGGCCCAATGTTTAACATGAACGGAGAACTCATTGGTGTTAACACGGCTCTTTTCTCAACAAACGGCGCCAGTATGGGTGTGGGCTTTGCCATTCCGATTAATTTAATTAATTTTGTAATAGAACAATTAAAAACCAACGGTGAAGTCAAACGCGGTTGGATTGGTATCAAAATGCAGGCCACCACACCTGAGATGCTACACAGTTTGGGCTTAAAAAATCAAAACGGCATTATAATCAGCGAAGTTATTGCTGAAAGCACCGCCGCCAAATCCGGATTATTAGCCGGAGATATTATCCTTAAATTTAACAATATGGATATTGATAACTCCAAAAACTTTTCAAGAATTGTGGCTGAAACAAAAATCGGCAGCAATATAAGCTTGCAAATTTGGAGAAACCAAAAAACGTTAAACTTTAACGTCAAAGTTACCGAAATGCCCGAGCAAACAAAAGAACAACCTCAGTCCGCACCTCAGATAAAAACTGACATTTCTGCAGAAGATAAAGCGCCTGAAGTTGAGCTTGGATTTTTATTTGAAGAGATTGGACTTCGCTTGGCAGAAATTTCTCCCTCAACGGCAGAAACGTACCATTTCTCACCATCAGAAAAAGGATTGGTTATTCTAAACATTGAAGAAGACAGTGACGCCATGAAAAAAGGCTTAAAACAAGGCACGCTTGTTCTTTCTGTTGACAAGAAGCCTATTGTTGACTTCAATGATGTTAATAATGCAATTGCAGAAGCAAAATTAGATAACGCCCGTCCGTTACTGTTACAAATAAAAGATGGACAACAGATTTTTTATGTTGCTGTAAAATTAAATAAGGAGAGCACAAATAATGACGCAAATTGATTTTTATCATCTGCAACAAAAGACATTGGAAGATGTTCTCCCTATTTTATTGGAAAAAGCCTACAAGCTTAAACAAAACATCTTAATCAAAGTTGGTACGGAAGAACGTGTAGAATTTTTGAATGCACATTTATGGAGTTTTGAAGAGTCATCATTCTTACCGCATGGAAGCAAAAAAGACGGCTTTGCCAACCAACAACCCATATGGTTAACTTCAGGAGACGATAATCCTAATCAAGCCAAATATTTATTTTTGGTAGACGGCGCAAAAATCTCTTTAGAAAACCTCTCGGCTTTTGAGCGTGTATTCAACATCTTTGACGACAATAACCAACAAGCGGTTCAAGAAGCACGCCAGTTCTGGAAAGACTTAAAATCAGCATCCTTAAGCGTTAATTATTGGAAACAAGATGAAAACGGGAAATGGATAAAAGCAGGATAAAAAGGCAAATTAAACATTTGCCTTTTTTGTTTTTTGAATATCTTCAAGCATTTTACAGATTTTTTCATAATCCGACATTTTTTGAGCATTCTGATACTCTTTTTGAAGCATAAGCATCGCTCGCAAAAAAGCATTTTTACCGTTAACGCCAGCCTTATCCTTGCAAAACTCATATAACCACTCAGCATCAAAATCTGTTTTGGGATTAAAACTTTCCTGCAACATATTTTTTATAATACCAATGCTACGCGGAATTTTCACCTGAGGATTAATGCAAAAATGCTCTTCAATTTTCTTTTTTGTAAATTTTTCCATAATTATTAAGCATTAAAAATTATATAATTAAGCCAAAATTAAATAATGAAAAACCAAAAGTAAAGATAAAAAATAATTTCTAAGCAAAGCACAAAAAAAGCGCATCTAAGAATATTAGATGCGTTTTTATAAAGATTAAGACCTAACCTATCTGGCAGAAATAAGAGACATTGAAGAAATTGTATCCCCCATTCCAACCAAGGTAACCGGCTTTTCAATCAAAATGGTTGGTAAAGCAATAATATCAAATCCCTCATAAGCAGATATACCGGTTTGAACTAACTTTTCATCACCGATAAATTTTGCCAAATCAGAAAGCTCATTTAAGCCCACATCTGAAACTTCTTTACCTTGAGCCCAAAGCATATTTTCTTTTGCGTTAACATGACCCGTACCGGCTTTTCCGGCAGCAACGGTAGCTGCAACCATCATACCGTTCAAATTCTCTTGCGGTGTGATTTTAGCATCCTTATCTTGAATGGTAATATACAAGCCAAACATATGCAGTTGGATACGCGGAGCCTTAATTGCTTTTTTCATCTCCAGCAAAGCCTTAAACATATTCACACTATGCGTATCTTTCTCACAAGCAAGAGCAAGCTTGTTTTGACCTATAATTTCCAAAACATCTATTGCTTCACGCTCATTAACACCAACGGAATCAACCTCTGGTGCAATTTTTTCAACAATGGCTTTACGCACGGCCAAATCTTGTGTGGAAGCAATTTCCAAATGCACGATTGTACCGTTATCTTTCCAAATTTTAAGCATCGGCAAAACACTTTTAGTCAAAGCCACACCGTCATTATTTTCAGTCAAAGCATGGAAACCTGACAAAACAATATAATTAAGCTTATTTTCTTCTGCAGCTTTAACAAAGTTTTCATCCATAACCAAATGCAAATTCAAAGGATCATAAGTTGCGATAAAGCGGTTAGACTTCGGACAAACAAACTCTTGGTCTTCAAGCTTAATAACATCACCTTTGTCAAACTCAATAATCCAGTGAATAAGAGGTATATCGAGTTTTCTGTCAATTTGATAAGCCGGTTTCTCTTTTCCGTTTTCATCAAAAGACAAAAGGTTATTCAAGGGCAAAAACTGGTCAGCTTGCAATTTTGGCAAAGAGTTGGCATGAGCATAAACTTTTTTCACACCGGCCACGGCCAAAACATTGGCAACAATTCCGCCTTGTCCACCCATTTGCAAGCGGTCATAACCTAAATGCTTAACCATCCAATCATAAACAAGCTTATCTTCGGTTAACCATTCTTCGGCAATACCACGAGAAAAGCACTTAAAAATACCTTTCAACACATCTTGACCGGAACAAAGTTTTGCCGCCTCAATATGAGTTAAATCAAACAAAGACATCTTCTCTTGAGAAACAAGCTTAACAAAGTCAGTTCCTTTAATTTTCAAAACAGCATCCACATTGGCATTAAAAGCAGTTGCGGCAGAAGGTACTGTCTTAACTTTTTCCAATGTTTGAGGAACATCGGCATATTTTTTAAGCCAATTTTCCTTTAAAGATCCAAAATCTGTCATTTTATACTCTCCAGACTAATCGTCATCTTCTTCATTATCAATTTCAGCTATATCCTCAGATATATCTACAAATTTCGGACCTTCAAACTTTTCAATATACAAATGCCATTTTTTTGTACCAAAAGAGCCACATTTTTCACAAACGGCTTCCCAATCTTGTGAAGCGTGACCGCAATCATCACAAACCCAAGCGGCATCATCATCACATTGTTTGATTCTCTTGCGCCATTCTGCAGCGGCTTTTTTGTTATTGTTGCCCTTTTCTTCATAAACGGCCATCAATTCACAAACTTTTTTGGTGCAAGGATTGTTGATAATAAACATATCAATTTCAGCCTTAGCTTTTTTCCACAAACCGCCTTGAATTGCCAATTCTGCAACCAACAAGTTATTCAAAGACGGGCGCAAACCGTTAACCTGAGCCAAAGCTTCAACTTTCTTAATTTTATCAAGTAAATCATCTTTCGGATTAAGAGCCAAATATTCATAAGCCAAAACATCAACCGGATTTCTTCTCCAAGTTTCCATCAAAACTTTAGCGGCTTTACGCACTTGGTTATCATTATTTTTATAATAATGAGCCAAGGCAACGGCAGCCGGAACCAAAGTCGGATCTGTATCTAACGACTGGCTGGCATATCTAAAGAAGTTAACATCATCTTCTTTTGCCTTAAATTCATTAGCCATTTCTAACAAAACAATGGCTTTATTGCGTTGATAGTTAAACTTGCTGACAATTTTTTTCTTCAAGCCGGCTTCCAAAACCTGCAAAGCACCTTCCCAATCTTTGGCTTTGGCGCGAAGTTCAAAAGCACTTTCAATAACCCAGTACAAATCTTGACGCAACTCATAAGCTTTATTAACATTTTCCAAAGCTTCTTTGAATTCTCTTTTTTGCATTTGAGCTTCAACGGCAGCCTTCAAACCAATCAACTGAACATTTTCGTTCTTCATCAATTTGGCAGAAAGTTTTTCCATACGGTCAAAGTCTTTTTCGCCCTTGAAGATTTTCATTTTCAAAACATCAATAATCGGGTCATCACCGATAATTCTTTTTAACTTGTTCAAAGAAGAACGAGCTTCTTTCATATCACCGGCAGTAATAGAAGTCATGGCTTGCAACACCAAAAGCATGGAATTATCAAAGTCATGACGATTAATAATCATTTTTTCGCTGATTTTACCGGCCAAAACATCAATTGCCGCATTTTCATCCGTATTATCATTAAACACGGCTGTGCGATAAACTTCTTTAAGCTGTGCTTTTTGAATGTTGCGAATGATTCTGGTAACAAAATCAATAATAGCAAACACCACCAACAAAAAGAGCATAGCCTCCGGAATGGAAAATTCAAAATAAACTTTTCTCCAACTAACGGCAACAAGGCTTGATGTATCCATCATCCAAAGAGTAAATGTAACGATAAGCCCCAAAAAAATGAATATTGATGTTTTTCTAGTCATGTTTTATTTCCTTTTTAATAAAATTGACCTTCAAGGAAGCCAGATAATAAGTTGATATCTGAGAAACTGCTTCGTCAAAAGCAATTTTTTGTTCTGCTTTTTTCATCCAATCAAGAAGTTCTGCATTATTGAGCAAATCTTGGTTGGGAAGATATTTCAAAGCTAGCACGGCTTTTTTAATATTTCCTGAATTTACCAAAATTTTTATATCATTTAATTGAGAAAAGAATTGATTATCGGGAGAATTTTGATTTTTTTTCTGAATTTTGATATATTCACTTAATTTGTTGCTCAATCTGTCTTTCCAAGTTTTTTCGGATTCGTTTTTATATTTTTCTAAAATCTGCATATAAATTTCCGGGAAAGACTGCATTAAATAAGCCTTGTTATATACACCATCCACGCTCACTTGCTTAATAATGGCTAAGGGCTTTTGAATTTCAGGTGTATCTTGAGCCAATTGATTTAATATTTCAGCCTCATAAACAAAACTGCCACCATTTTCCGCACTGTCTTTAACCATCATGGTTGCCGTTAAAAGAATGGCGCTTTTATCTGTGATTTTATTTAATTTATCAAGCTGAAATTCGGCTCTGTCCAATCTGGTCAATAAGCCAAGAACAACAGCGGCATCTGCTTTGGAATTAATCACGTTTTGATTAAATTTTTCTAAGGTTTCAAAACGTTTTTCCAATAAGGATGTATCGACCTGCTGAGCTTGCTTGTTTTCAACCGCATTTAATTGGTTTTTTAATAAAGCAACTTCTTGTTTAAGAACATCTAGCTGATTAACTTCTTCTTGCTTCGATTCGCTTACAAAAACACCTTCAATTTTTTGCACAATCTGCGGATTTTTCCAAACCCCATAGCCACCTGCGGCAACAACGCCGCACAAAAGCAAAGTCGTACCAAACTTCTTAAAAGAACCTTTAGGTTTTGCCTTTTGTTCTTCTTCAACAACAAGTTTCTCTTCGGTCATATCAAAATTCCTTATTTGCTATTTTTATTTTCTTAGTGTATATAAATAAAAAAAACTTTCAATAAAAACTGGAAAAAAGTGATGTATGTTTTAGGAATTGAGAGCAGTTGTGATGAAACGGCAGCTGCCATTGTGAATGAAAAGAAAGAAATCGTCAGCCAATCTTTATGGACACAGATAGAAGACCATAAAGTTTTCGGCGGTGTTGTTCCTGAAATTGCCGCTAGAGCACATTTGGAACACATTGATGAAATTATCAACCATACACTCCAAAAAGCCAATTTAAAACCTGAAGATATAGATGCTTTTGCCGCATCTTCCGGACCGGGGTTAATTGGTGGTGTGGTTATTGGCGTTATGGCAACTAAGGCCTTGTCTTTAGCTTTGAATAAACCCTTCATTGCCGTCAACCACTTGGAAGGACACGCTTTGGCTCCCAGATTAACCGGAGATGTAAAATATCCGTATTTGCTTCTTTTGGTTTCAGGAGGACATTGCCAAATTCTTATCGTAAAAGGCGTTGGTGATTTTGAACGTTTGGGCACCACTATTGATGATGCCGCAGGAGAAGCTTTTGATAAAGTTTCTAAAATGCTCAATTTAGGCTACCCCGGCGGACCAATGATTGAAAAAATGGCCGAAATCGGAGATGAAGACAGATTCGTTTTACCTCACCCGTTAGCAAATTCAGGAGACTGCAATCTTTCTTTTTCGGGGCTTAAAACCGCCGTCAGAAAAATCATTGAATCATACTCTCCGGATGGTGATATCAAAAACAGCATCTTAGATAAAAAAGACACAGCAGACATTTGCGCAAGCTTCCAAAAAGCCGTTGCCGACAGTTTGATTCACAAGCTTGAAAAAGCCATAAAAATATTCAAACAAAAACACCCTGAAGGTAAAGACATTGTGGTTTCCGGAGGTGTTGCCGCCAATACTTATTTGCGCAAAAGGATGTCTACCTTGGCTGAAAAAGAGGGCTTGATTTTTTCTGCACCGCCAATTCGTTTTTGTACGGATAATGGTGTTATGATTGCTTGGGCTGGAATGGAGCGTTTTCAAAAAGGCTTGTTCAATGAACTAGACTTCAAACCAAGACCACGCTGGCCGTTAGATGAAAATGCCCCCAAAGCTGCCGGAGCCGGAGGCGTTAAGGCATGAGAAACAAGCAAGACATTTTAGACATTATGGCCATTTTTCAAGCCAATGACCCTAACCCCAGATGCGAGTTAGATTACACAAATGCCTTCACTCTTTTGGTTGCAGTTGTCTTATCAGCGCAAAGCACGGACAAAGGTGTTAACAAAGCCACCAAAGATTTGTTTACCGTTGCAGACACACCGCAAAAAATGGCTGATTTAGGCTTAGAGAAAATAAAAGAATATATTAAGACCATTGGGCTATATAATAATAAAGCCAAAAATATTTTGGCCTTAAGCCAAGAACTGGTCAGCAAATATAACGGCATTGTCCCAGAAAACCGCGAAGCTTTGGAAGCCCTCCCCGGTGTCGGCAGAAAAACCGCTAATGTTGTCTTAAATGTTTGGTTCAATCAACCCACTTTGGCCGTAGATACCCATGTAATGCGCATTTCTCAAAGATTAGGTTTCAGCAACGGAAAAACGCCTTTGGCCATAGAACAAGATTTAATGAAAGTCTTGCCCTTGGAATATGTTAAAAATGCCAACCACTGGCTTGTATTGTTCGGACGTTATATTTGCAAGGCACAAAAACCAAATTGCCCAAACTGTCCAATAGCTTCATATTGCCACAGCAAAGACAAAAAACTTTAATAAAAAAAGAGGATTTTCATCCTCTTTTTTTAACCGTCTTCTAAATGCAATAAAATCGAAATACTGATAAAGGAAGCCACTAAGGTTGGTGTGCAAACCGCCAAGAAAGCGGGCACATTTCCACTTAAACCAAAAGCATAAATAAGCTGCGACATAAAATAAACCACAAAGCCGGTTGTAATACCACCCACAATCAAATACATCACACCGCCTCTACGGTTATTGGGGCGTAAAGCAAACAAGGCAGCCACCAACACCAAAGAGCACAGCAAAAACGGAGAAACCAACAATGAATAAAAACGCATTTTGTGTTTTTGCGCAGAGAATCCTGAAGATTCATAAAATTGAATAATTGCCGGCAGGTTCCAAAAAGAAATGGCATCCGGCTCCACAAAATTTTCTTTAATTCTATCCAAGGTCAAAGCAGACTTATATTTCAGGCTATTTTTAGATACGGTTGGTTTTCCGGCTTCATAAATTTGCACATCACGCAAATCAAAATAACCGTCATTTAACTTAGCGGCAAAAGCCTCATAACGTCTTACTGGCTGAGATTGTCTGTTCATTTCTAAAATGCTGACATCACGCAACAAAACAGAATCTTTTCCCTCTTGTCTGGCAGATTTTGCCTGCATAACCTGAAACGTATCTTCAGAAACGGCTTCTCTCATCCATAAACCCTTGTCAGAAAACAAAACGGCATTAGGGTTTCTGGTATCAAAACGATAATCCAAAGTTTCATAAATTTCATACATTTTAGCAGCAATCGGATTAACCAATGCCACATTAAGAACGCCAACCATAAACACGGCAAACAAAACAGGTGTTAAAAAACCCCAGATTGATACACCAGCCGCACGAATAATTACAAATTCGTTGCTTTTGCTCACACGCCAAAACGTAACCATAGAGGCAATCATCATCACAAAAGGAAAAACCATATCCATAGTTCTGGGCATTTTTGTCAGACCAATTTGCAACAAAAACCAAAAAGTAACATCCTCACGCCCCGATGCCTTACGCAAGAGTTCAACCATCTCAAACATCAAGACCACGCCCATAACCATCATTAGGACGGACAAAAAATTAAAAACAATTTGTTTGGCCAAATATCGGCCGAGAATAGACTTTGGATTCATTTTTTCACTTTTAATTCAGTTTCTGTTGCCAACAAAAATACTCAACAATAAAAAATTTATCAAGATTTTATTCTTCAAGCATAGATAAGTATCTTTCAATGCTGTCCGGAAGAATAACGACAATATTTTTTCCTTTCATTTCAGCACGTTGTCCGAGTTTAATGGCCGCAGACAAACTTGCTCCGGCAGAAATTCCGGCAGCAACACCTTCTAAGCGAGCCGTTTCTTTGGCCATTCTCAATGCATCATCATCGCTTATGTCCATCACCTCACTGACCAAAGACGGATCATAAAACTGAGGAACAAAACCAGCGCCAATTCCGGGAATTTTATGAGCTCCGGCTTCTTTTCCGTTCAAAACGGCACTGGAAGCAGGTTCAACGCCAACCACATACAAATCAGGATTATATGTTTTCAAAGTAGAGGCCACACCGCTAAGTGTTCCGGAAGTTCCGACCGCTGCCACAAAAGCATCCACATTTCCAGAAGTATCTTCAATAATCTCAATACTGGTAGAAAAGCGATGCGCATCCGGATTCGCTTCATTTGAAAACTGGCTCAACAAAATCACGTTCGGATTTTTTTCTGCCAACATGTCAGCTTTGGCCAAAGCTCCTTTCATACCATCTTCGGCAGGCGTTAAAATCACCTCAGCGCCTAAATGTCTCATTAATAAGATTCTCTCTTTGGTCATATTTTCCGGCATGGTAATAACCAGTTTATAACCTTTAGCGGCACAAATACCGGCCAAGCCGATACCCGTATTACCGCTTGTAGCTTCCACAAAAACGGTTTCGGCAGAAATTTTATATTTTTTCTCGGCTTGTTCAATCATCTGTAAAGCCACACGGTCTTTAACCGAAAACAACGGATTTAAGAATTCACATTTTGCCAAAATATTTGCTTTCACATGAAAGTGTTTTGCCAAGCGAGATAATTTTAACATCGGTGTTTTTCCGACCAACTCTATAATTGAATTATAAATCTTTTTCATTTCTGCTCCAAATTAACGCTAAAATGTTTATAAAAGAGAATTAACACTTTTAATAGGAATAACATTTCGTTAGTATTAGCATAAAATATAAAAACATCAAACAAAGAAATGAAAAAAAATAAAATAATATTTTATACGTTAGTTTCAATTTTTTTTAGCAATCCGACTTTTGCCGCAAGTCTGGATGAAATTTATCGTGACATTGTCAGAGATGACAATAGCGGTTACTTACCCATTTTTGTAAAAAACCGCACTCGTCCCGAACTTCTTTTTGAAGAAGAATTACCTAAGGCAAAAACAAACCTACAAACCACACAAACACCTGTGGTCAACCTAACTAACGAATATAAAATTAAGGCGGATGCCAAAAAGGCCGAAGAAGAAAATTGGAAAAATGCTCTAAAAGCCATTCAAGCCAATCAGGTAACCCCTAAAGACTTAAAAGTTATAGATGAGCAAATTGCCAAAAACAATCCTCAAGCCATAGAGATAAAGGCATGGATGTATGCCAGAGGCCAAGGCATCAAACAAGATTTAATTTCTTCTTTTGTTTTGTATCGCAAAGCAGAAAAACTCGGTGTGAAAGATGCCTTAAAAAACGCGGCCCAAGTTTATAAAAGCATGAGCAGAGAACAAAGAGAAAGCTTAGCTCAGGTAAAAGAATAAGCTTTAAGATTTATATATTTCTTTTAAGGCCAACCAGTGGGTATAGTTAATTTTTGTTGTTCCGGCAATAATATCTTCAATTTTAACCCAAGCAGCAAAACCGTTTTCCGGTGTTTTCCACTTTTCTTTCATGGCATCAAAACCAAACGATGAGGCGTCATAAACAATAAATCTTTGTTCATAAATACAATACACACCCTTCGGTTTGGCATCACCGGCATAATAGTTAATTGTCTGATGAAAATCTTCTTTACCGTAATCTAACATAAAATCAATTCCGGTTTCTTCATAAAGTTTTCGATACAAACAATCTCTAAAATCTTCATTTCTATCAACGCTACCACCCGGAAATTCTGGAACTTTCACCTTGGGTGGATAGGTCAATAACACCTTATTATCTAAAACCAATATGGCAAAATATCCTTTTTGATGCACGGGAATAATATCCTCGGCATATTTTTTTCTTCCGTATCTGTCAAAAAAGATTTCACTCATGGGAAGATGCTTCCTTAATCAATTCATTAACAAAATCATTCAATCCGGTTTGACGAACACGCTTCATTCTTTCTCCGGAAATAATTTTTTGTACCTTTGCTATTGTTTCTTCCACATTAACATTAACAATAACATAATCAAACTCATTCCAATGGCTCATTTTATCTAAAACCATACCCATGCGTTTATCAATGAGCTCTTGGCTATCTGTACCACGATTTTGCAATCTTTCACGCAATTCCTTAATTGAAGGCGGCAACAAATAAATTGTAACCACATCATCCGGAGCTTTAGCGCGCATTTGACGAGCACCGACCCAATCCATGTCAAAGAGCACGTCTTCACCCACATTCAAAAAGCTATCAACTTCAGAACGCAGCGTTCCGTAACGATTTCCGTATTGAGAGTCAACAAACTCATAAAAAGCATCTTGCTTCACATATTCATTATATTGTTCATCGGAAATAAAGTAATAATCCACGCCGTCTTTTTCACCCTCACGCGGAGCTCTGGTTGTAACAGAAACAGAAAACTTGATATTAGGATCTCTTTTCAAAATTTCTTTAGCAATTGTACCTTTACCCACGCCGGACGGACCTTCAATAATAAACATGGCACCGCGACGAACTTGTTTTAATTTTTCAATAATGGCATTCATTTTTTAATCCTATTCAATATTCTGTACTTGTTCTCTAAACTGTTCAATCAAAGTTTTTAACTGCATTCCCAAGTTTGTAAGCTCAATATCGCAAGACTTTGAGCAGGTTGTATTTGCTTCTCTGTTCAACTCCTGACACAAAAAGTCTAATCTTCTGCCCACAGCCTCATCTTTATTTAACAAATCCTGAGCCGTTAAAATATGGGCTTTCAATCTGTCCACCTCTTCCTGAATATCTGCTTTAGCCACATACATCGCCACTTCTTGAGATAATCTGTCTTCAGAAACCGCATTAGACGGGTCTAACAAAACTTCCAACTGAGCCAACAACTTCTGTTTTATTTTTTCAGGTTGCGATTGAGCAATTGTTTCAACTTTTTTGACTATATTATCAATATTTACCAGAATATCAAGTAAAGCTTTTTTTATTTTCTTTCCTTCTTCTTCTCTATCTTTTTTTAGTTTCTTGCAAGCATTTTCAAAGACTGACAACAAATGCTTTACCAAAAGAGCAGTATCTTCTTCTGAAAGGGTTTCATCTTCAAAAGAGAAAACATTTTTTATATTAAGCAAATCTGTTGTTGAGGGTTTTTGCAGCTGATTAGGATAAGTCTCATACAGTTCAATGGCTTTTAACGTCAAAACAGACAAGAGTTTGTCATCTATCACTATCTTTTGCGCAGACACATTGGAAGACAAGTCTAAAAACACACTGAAACTTCCGCGTGCAAAATATTTTTGCACAATTTCTTTGCACCCAGGCAACAAAGAAAACTCTAACCAAGACGGAAGCTTAAATTTCACATCCATAGACTTATTATTAACGCTCTTTATCTCCCAAAACCAATTAAAATCAGAATTATTGAGAAGACAATCACCGTTCTCACGAGCAAAACCGGTCATACTTGAAATACTCAAAACAAACTCCTTAAAACTTTATTAGCTTTTGAGTTATTATAATCTCAAAAAATTAATACTAAGTTTAAGGAAAATAAAATGCCTCAAAGAAATTTAAATATTTTAATTACCGGTGCCACATCAGGCATTGGCGAAGCATTGGCTCTGCATTATGCCCAAACACAAGCCAAAAATTTATTTATATGCGGTAGAAACGAAGATCGCTTAAAAATAGTTGAAAGCAAATGCCAAAAGTTAGGAGCCGTTGTTTATGGCAAAATCATTGATGTTACCGATAAAGATGCCATGAATAATTGGATTAACGAATGCAATCAAACCGCACCGCTAAATTTGGTTATTGCCAATGCCGGCATCGGAATGCCCACCGAGACCAATGAAGCCATCTATCAAACATTTGACACCAATGTAAACGGTGTCTTGAACACGGTTATTCCAATCTTAGACATCTATAAAGATTATATAATAAAAGAACAAAACGAAAATTCTTCTTTAGATAAATTCATCAGCAAAATGAAAAAGAGCAAACGCGCTTTTTATGTCCCGTTCTGGGATAAAATCAGATTAAGCTCTTCAGGCAATGAGTTTTTCCACTTAAAGACCCAACAAATTGTCATCATCAGCTCAATTGCCGGTTATCATGGCTTGGCCACTTGTCCGGCTTACAGTGCATCAAAAGCATGTGTTAAAGCTTGGGGTGAAGCTTTAAGAGTAAAATATGCACCTTTGCAAATTAAGGTCAATGTGGTTTGCCCGGGGTTTGTCCGTTCTCGCATCACAGACAAAAACACCTGCCCCATGCCTTTCTTTATGGAAGGAGATGTTGCCGCAAAAATCATAGCTAAAGGTATAGAGAAAAACAAAGGAATTATTGCTTTTCCGTGGCAATTAAGATTCGCCACTTGGTTTGTATCAATCCTGCCGAATTGGCTAAGCGATAAAATTTATGCCAAACTTCCGAATAAAGCCTGAGTTTTCAGGCTTTATTTTTAATTTTGTGTTGCAAAAGCCACAGAATAATCACACCCGGAAGAGCCATTAGTGTTGTGATAATAAAGAAATCTTGCCAGCCCACAACCTTGACCAGCGCTCCTGAAGTTGAGGCAAGTAAATCTCTGGCCAAAGACATAAAAGATGAAAGAAGCGCATATTGTGTTGCCGTATATGCCGTATTACACAAAGATGAAATATACGCCACAAAGGCGGTTGTACTCATACCTCCGGCCAAATTATCCAAGGATATGGTAGCCATCAGCATCGGCAAATCATTACCGCAGTCAGCCAAAATCACATACATCAAAGTTGTAATACCTTGCAAAAAGCTTCCCAAATATAAGCTTTTCACAATGCCAAAGCGGTTAACAATAATTCCACCCAAAATACCGCCGATAATTGTGGCTGCCATTCCATAAAATTTGGTTACAAAAGCAATCTGAGTTTTGGTAAAACCCAAAGCATAATAAAAAGGCATGGTCATCGGCACCATATAGGCGTCACAGAGTTTATAAAACATCACAAACAACAAAACCACAAACCAAGACGGTCTTGTTATAAAATCGGCAATCGGACTTTTAACCGCTGTTTGGTAAAAGTTTTTCAATCTTTGCCACAAATTTCCCTTAAACTTTGGATTCTTGGCTTTAGATTTTTTAGGCTCTTTTGAAAAAAATATTGTTACCATACCCAAAACAGCACCCAAAGCCATCAAGGCATAAACTTGATTCCAACTTAAAACAGAGGCCAATATCAAAGCTACGGCACCCGAAAATACCGAACCGATTCTATATCCCAAAATAAACATAGCAGTTCCGGCCGCTTGGTCACGGTTATCAAAACTCTCCACACGATATGCATCTAACACAATATCTTGCGTGGCTGAGGCAAAAACCGTAAGAAGAGCCAAAAACATTAAGATATAAATATTTTGCGCCGGCTCAATGCAAGACATCAGTAAAATAAAAAGCAAAAGCATCGTTTGAGAAAATATTGCCCAACCGCGACGATGTCCAAACCTCTTAAAAAACGGAATATCCAGTCTATCAACCAAAGGAGACCAAACCCATTTGAAGCTATATGGTGTTTTCACCAAAGAAAACAAGCCGACCATCTCCAGTCCCACACCTGAATCTGTCAGCCACAAGGCCAAAGTTCCGCTAACCAGCAAAAAGGGGAAACCACTGGAAAAGCCCAAACCAATCATGGTCAGCATTCGCCAATCCCAATAAACCGTTAAAGCATTTTTCCATTTTTGAATCATATCCACCTCTTAAAAACAAAAACCTAGCAGAAATAAGTTAATAAATTATAATTTTGCACAATCCTTTTTTTGTTTTTTCAGCTTATTATAAAAAAATTTTTAAACCATATTTACAAAATATAAACACACTATATATAGTATGCAACTGAAAAACAAAATACATAATATAGTTTAACAAGATGAGGGCAAGATATTATGGAAAATCAAAAAATTATTAAAAGAAACGGTCAAATTTCAGACTTTAATCTTTCAAAAATCACCCGCACGGTTGAACGTGCCATAGAGGGCTTTGACTTAGATAAAAACAAGTTATTAGAAACCATTCCAAGTTTTTATAAAGAAAATATGCCCACCAAAGAAATCAACAATGCTTTGATTTTAAGTTCTCTCAACTTAACTTCCGTCTTAGAACCAGATTGGAAAAACGCAGCCGGAAGATTAAAAGTTTTTGATTTATACAAACAAGTAAAAAATTATCGTAAAAGTAATTTGGCTGTTCCATATGATTATGAAAGTTTTTTAGATTTTGCCATTAAAAACAATGTTTATTCATCTGTAATTCAAGAAAAATATTCTAAAGAAGAAATTAAAGAGGCCGCCTCTTTCATTAAGCCTGAATTAGATTTGGTATATGATTATGCCGGTGCCAACCTGCTTATCAAAAGATATTTGTGCGAGTTTGATGACCAAATTGTTGAGCTTCCGCAAGAAATGTTTTTAAGCATTGCCTTGTTAATTGAACAAAACGAAGACAAAGCTGTTCGTATGGCTCAGGTAAAAGACACTTACCTCAAATTGGCTGACCGCAAAATCTCTTTGGGCACACCGTTGTTGATGAATTTGCGTCGCCCTAACGGCAATTTGAGCTCTTGCTTTATCACCGTTATGGATGATAATCGTGATTCCATTTTTTATGTTATCGACCAAATCTCTGCCATTTCCAAATTTGGCGGCGGTGTTGGTGTTAACATTTCTCGCGTTAGAGCCAAAGGCGCACGCATTAAAGGTATTAAAAATGCCTCTGGTGGTGTTATTCCTTGGATTCGCATCATTAACGACACCGCCATTGCCGTCAATCAACAAGGCAAACGCAAAGGTGCCGTTACCGTTTCTTTAGATATGTGGCACTTAGATATTGAAAACTTTTTGGAACTCCGTACCGAAAACGGCGACCAACGTATGAAAGCTTATGACATCTTCCCACAAGTTGTCATCCCCGACTTATTCATGAAAAAAGTTGAGAATAATGAAAAATGGCTTTTGGTTGACCCTCAAGAAATCCGCACCAAATATCATCAAGAAATTGCCGACTTATGGGGCGAAGAGTTTGAAAAACTTTATAATCAACTTTATTTTGATGCCGAGTTTGGCAAGCTTGAAATGTTTAAGTTTGTTCCGGCCAAAGAGCTTTTGAAACGCTTGATGAAATCTCAAGTAGAAACCGGCATGCCTTACATTGCTTTCAAAGATACCTTAAACCGTTATAACCCTAACAAACATGACGGTATCATTGTCGGCACCAACCTCTGTACGGAATCTCACAGTAACGTCCGTCCGGCTAAGTTTGGCGAAAAAAGAATTGAAAACGGCAAAATTATTTCTGAAACCTATGATGGTTTGGTTCACGTTTGCAATTTGGTTTCCATCAACTTAGCAAACATAAACAGTGATGAAGAATTGGAAAGCATCTGCCAAACTTCCGTGCGCATTTTGGATAATGCCATAGACTTTACCCAAGTGCCGATTATGGAAGGTTCTTTACACAACCAAAGATACCGCACCATCGGCATTGGTGCCATGGGCTTGGCAGATTATTTGGCTAAGAATAATATTCCTTACGTTAACTCTGCCGATGTGGTTGATGACTTATTTGAAAAAATGGCCATTTATAACATCAAAGCCAGCATTAATGTTGCCAAAAACAAAGGTACATTTGGGGCATATCAAGGTTCAGATTGGCAAAAAGGCATCATTTTGGGCAAAACCCAAGTTTGGTTTAATGCCAACTCCAAATATAAAAAAGACTGGAATGAAATTTATGAAAATTTGCAAAAATACGGCATTCGCAATTCACAAATTTCGGCCATTGCGCCAAATACCAGCTCTTCTTTGATTCAAGGCTGCACCGCTTCCGTTTTGCCGATATACAGCAAATTCTTCGTTGAAACTCATGGTAAAGGCAGTATTCCCAACTGTCCGCCATTCATCAAAGACAAATTCTGGTTTTATCAAGAAAATCGCAATATTGACCAAAGAAAAATTGTTGAAATTATGTCACGCATTAACAAATGGATTGATACCGGAATATCAATTGAACTGATGTACAATCTCAACCGCGATATCAGAGCCAAAGACATTTATGAAACCATTATGTCTGCATGGAAAAAAGACATCAAAACACTTTATTACACCCGCACCATTCAAAAAGACGGCTCATCGGCGGCCAAAGAAGAATGTGTCAGCTGCGCCGGATAAATATTAAAGGACAACAAAAATGCAAAGAAAAAAACTTTTTAACATTGAAGGCAATGATGATGTTTTGCAACGCAAAATGATTGCCGGCAACGTCACCAACTTGTTCAACTTAAACAACGTTAAGTACCAATGGGCAAACAAGCTTTATCGTTTGATGATGGAAAACTTCTGGATTCCGGAAAAAGTTTCGCTCTATGATGATAAACGTTCTTACGATGAACTCACACCTGCGGAACAAAACGCCTATGACGGCATCTTGTCATTTTTGGTTTTCTTGGATAGTATCCAAACCAACAACTTGCCAAACATTTCAGACTACATCACCGCACCTGAAGTTAACCTTATTTTGGCTATTCAAACTTATCAAGAAGCTGTTCACTCTCAAAGCTACGCTTATATCATTGAGAGTATTATTCCGGCAGAAAAAAGAGCCACGATTTATGACCGTTGGCGCGAAGACAAAGTCTTGCTTGAACGCAACAAATACATTGCCGAAATTTATCAAAAATTTGTAGATGAACGTAATGACGTTAACTTTGCTCGTGTATTGGTTGCCAACTTCCTTCTGGAAGGCTTATATTTTTACAATGGCTTTAACTTCTTTTACAATTTGGCCGCACGTTCATTAATGATTGGCACGGCAGATGAAATCAAATACATTAACCGTGATGAATTGACTCACTGCGTTATTTTCTCAAACATCATCAAAGAAATTCGCAAAGAAAGACCGCAATTTTTCAACGATGACGAGATTTATGAAATGTTCCGCAAAGCAACTGAACAAGAAATTGCATGGAGCAATCATATTATTGGCGACCAAGTTTTGGGTATCACCCCGCAGACCATTGAACAATACACCAAGTTTATGGCCAATAAACGCTTGAAAGAAATCGGCTTAAACCCGATTTATGAAGGTTTTAACGAAACTCCGTATAAAAACTTGGAAAAAATCTCCGATACCAACGGTGAAGGCAACGTTAAAGGCAACTTTTTTGAAGCCAATGTTTCTTCATACAACCAATCCACCGCGGTTGAAGGTTGGGACGAAATTTAAGCGATATAAAAAAGGGCTGGAAATCAGCCCTTTCTTTTTTTTGAACAATGTATTTAAAATTATTGTTTGTTTTGCTTTGCTTGATAAATTGCGGCAAAATCAATCGGATTAAGCATAAACGGCGGTAAGCCGGCTTCCATTAAAGATGTTGTGATTATTTGGCGAGCAAACGGGAACAACATTCTTGGAATTTCAATACCCAAAATAGGGTCAATATGTTCTTGCGGCACATTTAATTGCACAACGGCAGCATAAGTTAATTCAATAATAAAAAACTTCTTTCCGGCAGCATCTGCATTAATGGCAAATCCCAAATCCACGTTATAAAAATTATCACCCAATGGCTTAACATCAATATTAACGTCAACTTTTACATCCGGTGTTTGCTTAACTTCCTTAAAAATTTCCGGTGCATAAGGAATTTCCAAAGAAAAATCTTTAATGTATTGATTATTAATAACAATAGCAGGATGCTGTTGTTTATTCTCATTTTGAGGTTGGTTATCTTGTTGCATTTTTATCTCCAAATATAAACATCATTTAAATAAGCAATACACTTAAAAATTAAAGAGGTCAATTATTTAGATTTTTATTAATAACGATAATTTATATTGCGAAAAAAATAAAAAATTCCTATATTAAAAAGAGTTAGATAAAGGATAAAAGGATATATATATAAAATGGGACAGTTTTTTGACATCATAATTTTATTGTTTGTAGTTTTAATGATTTTTTTCAGATTAAAATCCGTTTTAGGTACCCGTCCCGAAGGCACCAAAATTTCAGATGAAAATGCCGCAAAGATATTTGACGTCATTATGAAAGAAGCCGAAAAATATAAAGCCAATGAAGATAGATATCTTGAAAAAATTAACGATGTTAATTTAACCGAAATTCAAAAAACTTTAGCAACCATTCCAAATTTTAACGAGCAAAATTTCTTATCCGGCGCCAGAAAAGCTTTTGAAATGATTTTAACCGCCTTTTCCAAACAAGATGTTGAAACTTTGGAAATGCTAACCAATAAAACCATTTATAAAAAATTCAATGAAATCATTGAGCAAAGAAAAGCTGACGGTATAATCTCGGAAATGGACTTTATCGGCTTTAAGAGCGCCATTATTGTAGACGCTAAGGTTACCAAAAGTAACATTGCAAAAATTACCGTAGAGTTTGTTTCAGAACAAGTTAATGTGCTCAAAGATAAAGACGGCAATGTTATTGAAGGTGATGAGCAATATATTCAAACCATTACGGATAATTGGACCTTTGAAAAAGCAATAACATCAACCAACCCCAATTGGATATTAATTTCAACAAAGAAATAACAATGAAAAACATATTAAAAATATTTTGTCTTTGCTTTTTTCTATTCTCTTGCGGAGAAGAAACTTCTACGCCGACAGATGTTTCTTCAGAAGATTTAGAGCTCAAAAAAGCACGTTTTTCAGATTTAAACAATTGGCAAAAAGATGATATTTCTCAGGCCATAAAAGCATTCAAAAAATCTTGTGAACAAATAAAAAGCAAAAAAACAGAATATATTGATATGCATGCCGCCATAAAAATTCCGACAAAAGCATATTTGGATGTTTGCAAAAAAATAAATAATATCTCTCCGCAAAACTACAAAGATTTTATAGAAAAAAACTTCACACCTTATTTAGTCACATATCAAGGTTCTTCTGAAGGAAAATTCACGTCTTATTATGAGGCAATGTTATATGGTTCTTATCACAAATCAGATAAATACAAATATCCGGTATACGGTCGCCCTCATGATATGATTGAAATCAACCTGCAAGATTTTGATAAATCTCTTCCCAAAAAAAGATTGGTCGGCAGAATTAAGGGCAAAACTTTTATCCCTTATTACACCAGAGAAGAAATTCATAACAAACCTCTTAATGCACCGATTTTGCTTTGGGCAGATAATGAGGTAGACATCTATGTTATGCAAATTCAGGGTTCAGCCGTTGCGCATATGGATGATGGATCTGAAGTCAGAATAGGCTACGCAGAAAATAATGGTCATCCGTTTAAGGGCATTGGCAGCATTTTATTAGAAGAAGAAAAAATAAAACCTGGTCAAGCCTCTATGGATAAAATAAAAAAATGGCTCAAAGAAAATCCGGATTTAGCCGTTGAGCCTATGAACAAAAACAAAAGATATGTCTTCCACCGCTTGGTTAATTCAGACGGACCGATTGGTGCACAAGGCGCGTCTTTAACCGCAGGCAGAAGTTTGGCCGTTGATAGAAAATTTATTCCTTTAGGAGCTTTATTGTGGCTTGAAACAAACGGACCAGACAAAGAAAGCATTGAAAAATTGGTTGTTGCTCAAGATATTGGCGGAGCTATCAAAGGAGCTGTTCGAGGAGATTATTTCTGGGGCAGCGGTGGCGATGAAATTTTAGAAAAAGCCGGTCGCATGCATGCCAAAGGACAATATTATATCTTATTACCAAACAAAAAGGAAAAATAATGGTAAGCAAAGCAGATAAAATGGTTTTCAAAGCCTTAAAAACCGCGGTTGAAAAAGACCAACTGCGCATATATATGGACTATGGCAAGTTAAACCGCCCCGGCTCTCCGATATATGAACCTTGGGAATGTTTATTACCGATTTTAGTTCCAACCTTAATAGGTCTTCTCTTAATTATTTGTGTTGGCGTAATGTTTGGTTTATTGTTCATTGTGGCCATGATGATGATTTACACCACCTATTTCAAAAAAAAGCTATACCGCAAAGTTATTGAACGAGCCAAGGCTTATTTAATTTCTTCTTTTGATAATTGTGAAAAATTATGGAAGTTTGGCGGGTTAGTTTTGGTTAATGCAGCCAATAAAAAATTAGGTTGTGTTTCTCCTGAAGGAGATTGGAAAGAATTTGTAATACTAAACTTTTCAGATTATATGTTAGATTCAAATAAAACCGAAAAAAAGCCTGAAGAAAAAGATGAAAAAACAACCGCCCAAGATAAGTAAAGAAGATATTGATCTTTGGCAAGAAACTGTTCAAGACGTTCAACAAACAAAAAGCAAAGAATATATTGAAAAACCTTTGCCAGAGAGCATCATCATCCGCAATTCCATCAATCCGACTTCCGTATATCAAGGAAATCCGTTGGAAGAATTGTCTATTGGGCAAACAAACAATATTGATAAAAAAACCGCTCAAAAATTCAAACGAGGCGAATTCAAAATTGAGCGCCGTCTAGACTTACACGGTTTTACGGAAAATGAGGCTTGGGATGCCGTTACAAACTTTATCAAAAATGCATATCTTGATAATCTCAGATGCGTTATTATTGTAACGGGAAAAGGTTTATCTCACCCCGATGATGAAGATTATATGCCAAGAAGAGGAATTTTGAAAGAAAAAGTTCCTTTATGGTTAAACTCAAAAGAATTAAGACCCCTTATTTTAAGCATGAGCTATGCTCAAGTAAAAGACGGCGGAAGCGGCGCATTATATGTTCTTCTCCGCCGCAAAAGATAATATATTTTATCTAAAAAAAACAAATCATTTCAGAATCTTAAATAAAAAACTCACACTTTCCATCAGTATAAAAAACACTGTTCACCAAAGGATATTTTTCTTTGTTGGGCAAGTTAAAATGCCACCATTCATGCGGCAAAGAGAGTAAACCCACAGTTTCCATCATCTGGCGCAACATATCTCTGTTTTTTATTTTCTTTGCGTCTTCAGGAGCATTCCAAGAATATTTTGCTTTTTCTAAATGCTTATAAAATTCATCAACCTCGCCTTGTACCACTTGTTTAGCATATTTTTCTTCATATGCATCCACTGCACAAGGGAAATCAAGCTCATTACCGTTATTATCAAGCAAAGTCACATCTATGGCAGAAGCATGACAATGCTGAGAAAGTTCTGCCGATTGAGCAAAAAAACCTTTCATTGGCACAATTTTTTTCATCAAATCAAAAGCCTCTTTAGGGCGGTATGCATCACAAATTTTGAGCTTGAATTGATTTTCACGCAAAATCGGGATTAATTTTTGCAGACAAAACCATAAATCCGGCTGAACAAAACACCTGTTTCCCATTCCAATTATAGAATAAACATCTTTTAAGAGCATATTTTCTTTTTTGGCATACATGAGGTCCACAACGAACACATCATCAGAGATAATTTCAACCAGATTTATTTTTTTCATAATCTTTTCCTAAAAAACAAAAAAGCACCCAGATTTCTCAAAGGTGCTTTTTTTTCAAACGAATTTCTTCAATTCTTATTCAGCTGAAACAGAATAAGCTTTTGCTTGTTTAGCAGCATCGTCATCTGTACGAGCTACGTTAACCAAAATAGTTTGGCTAACTTCTGGGTGCAAGTTGAGTTTAACTTCATAAACACCCAAATCTTTAATAGCATTTTCCAAATAAACTTGTTTGCGTTCAACAGCAAAACCTTTTTCTTTAATTGCAGCAGCAATGTCACGAATAGTAACAGAACCGTACAATTGACCGGTTTCTGCAGCTTGACGAATCAAAACAGCGCTGAAACCTTTCAAAGATTCAGCCAATTTAGAAGCTTCATCAAACAAAGCTTTGTTGTGAGCTTCCAATTCAGCTTTTTGTTTTTCATAGTAAGCAACGTTTGCTTCAGTTGCGCGCAAAGCTTTGCGTTGCGGCAAGAGGTAGTTACGAGCATAACCGTTTTTAACAGTTACTTTGTCACCCATTTTACCTAATTTTTCAACATGTTCCAAAAGAATTACTTCCATTTTAACTCTCCTTATTAATCAGCAACAAACGGAAGCAAAGCAATGTAACGAGCACGTTTGATGGCTCTTGCTAATTCTCTTTGCTTTTTAGCAGAAACAGCTGTGATACGACTAGGAATGATTTTGCCTTTTTCAGAAATATAACGAGAAAGCAATTTTACATCTTTGTAGTCAATTTGCAAAGCGTCTTCACCAGAAAACGGGCATGCTTTTTTTCTTTTAAAGAATACTTGTTTAGCCATGTCTATACTCCTATTCTTCACCTGCGTCAGAATTGTTAGCATTTTCGCTGCTCAATTCATCAACTTTAATAGTCATATAACGAATGATATCTTCGTTAAATCTCATTTGTCTTTCATATTCAGCAACAGCAGCAGCCGGAGCAGCAATATTCAAAACAACATAGTAACCTTTACGGTTTTTCTTAACACGGTAAGCAAGGTTTTTCAAACCCCAGTTGTCAACTCTAACAACTTCACCACCATTGTTGGCAATAACATTGCTCAAATCAGAAACAATAGTGTTTACTTGAGATTGACCGAGGTCTTGACGTGCAATTAACACGCTCTCATAAAATGACATTCTATAATCTCCTTATGGATTCTCAACAAATGGCCAAAATATTTTATTTTGACCGGTTAATGTATAGCCGACGGACTCTGCCGCCAGCAAGGGACGAAGGCAAATATATACCAAAACTTTAATTTTGCAAGCATTTTTCACTTGAAAAAAGCAATAATATGAGATTATTTTTATACATTCTTAAGAACTTCACTTTATAATTTAATATATTTAACAAGTAATAGCTGAAAATATGATGAAAAAACTTTCTTTTCTTTTTTGTTTAATTTTATGTTCCTGCACATGGCAAGAAAATTCCATCTTGCCAAGTTTATACAGCAAAAAAACATATGGAAACGACCAAAAACAAATCATTTTGCAACATCCGACCAGCCGAATTGTTGCCACTTGTTATAATTCCGATGCGGTTTCAACGGAAGAATGCGCCCAAATTTTTGAAAAGAAAGGTTATGTTCGTTTAAGAGATATTCCGAGCAAAACGGCAAATTATGATTTTCTAAAAACAGATACTTATCCAACCCGTCGCTGGCGAGACAATGAAATTACACCAAGGTGGTAAGATATGATTTCACGCATAAACACCATTGCTTTTAACGGGTTAGAGGTCTTAAATGTAGATTTACAAGTTCAAATTTCTTCAGGTCTTCCGGCTTTCACGATTGTTGGCCTTCCCGATAAAGCCGTGGCAGAAAGCAAAGAGCGTGTCAGAGCAGCCTTAAATTCTTTAGGTTTAAGCTTACCGGCAAAAAGAATAACCGTTAATTTAGCGCCGGCAGATTTGTTAAAAGAAGGTTCTCATTTTGATTTGCCCGTAGCCTTAGGAATTTTAACCAACATGGGCGTCATTCCCATGGAAGAAACCGACAAATACATTGTCTTAGGTGAGCTGGGATTAGACGGCAGTATTATTTCCGTGAACGGTGTTCTGCCCGTTGCCATTAAGGCCAATGAACAAAATAAAGGTTTGATTTGTCCGGAAAAACAAGGAAGCGAAGCCGTTTGGGCCGGATTAAAAGACGTTATTGCCGCCAATAACTTATTACAGCTCATCAATCACTTCAAAGGTTCTCAAATTATCCCTCAACCGGAAGCCAAAAGAGCAGAAGAAAAGTTGCTTGAACTGGACTTAAAAGATGTAAAAGGTCAGGAAAGTGCAAAAAAAGCCTTAGAGGTTGCAGCTGCCGGAGCACATAATATGCTAATGATTGGACCTCCGGGGTCTGGAAAATCTATGTTAGCCCAAAGATTAATCAGCATTTTACCACCCTTATCTCCCAAAGAAGCTTTGGAAACCAGCATGATTCACTCCATTGCCGGAGAGTTAAAAGACGGTAAAATCTCTTTCCAAAGACCATACAGAGATCCGCACCATTCCGCCTCAACTCCGGCACTGGTCGGTGGTGGACGCAAAGCCACCCCCGGAGAAATCTCTTTGGCGCACAACGGTGTGTTATTTTTGGATGAGTTGCCTGAATTTAACAAAAGCACGTTAGAGGCTTTAAGGCAACCTCTTGAAAACGGTTGTGTCAGCATCTCAAGAGTTAATGCCCACACGATTTATCCGGCAAAATTTCAGTTAATAGCTGCCATGAACCCCTGCCGATGCGGACATTTTGGCAATCCGGAATTAGAATGCTCAAGAGCACCTCTTTGCGCAGAAGAATATCAAAACAAAATCTCAGGACCACTGCTTGACAGAATAGATATCACCATTGAAGTTCCGGCTGTTAGTCCGTGGGATTTGGCAAATGTAAAAGAAACAGAAAGTTCAAAAGAAATTCTGCAACGCGTTTTGCAAGCCAGAAAAATTCAAGAAAATCGCTTTAAAAAGCTTAATTATCCCCAGCTTAAAACCAATTCTGAGCTCAAAGGAGAGCTTTTGGAAGAAGTTTGCATCCTTGAAAATGACGCAAAACAGCTACTTATAAGCTTTGCTGAAAAAAATCACCTCTCAGCAAGGGCTTATCACCGCACTTTACGGTTAGCAAGAACAATTGCAGACTTGCAAAATTGTGAAAATATACTTAAACTGCATATTGCAGAGGCTTTATCTTACCGAAAGATAAGGCCGTTAAAACGTATTTAATTGGAGTATAAAACAAATGAAATTGTCTCGGTTGGTAAATATGATGCTTTTGTCTACGGCAATTGTATCTTGTTCAGACTTAAAAAGTCCTGATTTGGTTCCTTGTATGTGCGATGGCACAGAAAAAACACTCGGACTTTTTGAATGTATGTGTGAACCAGGTAAGAAAAAACCTGTAAAAAGAAGAGCTTATATTCAAAATGAGCCCAAAATTGACCCAACCCAAGAACAACTTAACGCTTATGCTTATTTGCATCAGTCAAGAAATCAATATGCTCCGGTTAAGCTTGATTATGTGGACTTTCGTATTCCGAAAGGTCAATACTATGAACAATATACCAACAAATTAGGAAATTATCGTTTCAGAATTTTTGGCTGCCGCAGATTTGATAAAGAAGTATTCTTAAATCAAGGTCGTGCTATGCAAAAAGACATGAAGTTCTTTGATATTTTCTACGAGACAATGAACGACTACTACCCTGTTGTGGTTGAAAAGAACAATCCATACTATATGTACTCAGACAAAGCTCAAGCCGAATACGTTTTAACTGCAGAAATTAATGACTATTTCATGAATGTTTGTGATGAGTTTGATTGGGATAATGTCAAGAAAAAAGACTTGCGTACCGGCACCTCAGAAATGACCGTTACATGGAGATTAATGGATTTAACCAAGAACAAAGTATATTGCAAAGGCACCACAACCGGTTATGGTGAAATGAAAGACGGCGAATATAAAGGCGAAGTCTTGCTTGTGGAACGCGCTTTTGCCGATGCTTTGAGCAAATTACCTCAAATAAAATGCTACAATGAAAGCTTAGCTCAAAGAGTTAAACCTGAAGTTATTGAAAAACAATTAGCTCAAATCAAAGCTCAAGAAAAGAGCAAGATTACATTCAAAAATCAATATGCTGAAGAGTTAAACGGTGTAAATGCTTTACAAAGCTGTGGTTCAAAAGATTTGAAACCGCAAGATTTACTTCCGGCAAGCATCAAAGATTCAACTTTTTCTTATGAAAACAGCAATACAAATTTTGCCTATGAAAACGGCAATACAAAATCTTCCGTCAAATTTGCATCTGATGTAGAAAACAACCTTATCAAAGGATACATCAACGAGGAAGGAAAATTTGTCATTGTTGATGACAAAGGAAATGTTGTTGAAGATGCCAACTTTGAAAGCAATGCAAACTTTGTATCTGACATGGGTGATAGCGTAGCCAAAGGTCAAATCATCTCCGGTTATGTTGATGAAAATGGCAAATTTGTTGTTGTAGATAACGGAGATACTAAATCAAAATACGCTTACATCTCCGAAAACGGCGGTTCAGACATTAAAAACAACATCATCAAAGGCTATATTGATGAAAAAGGAAAATTTGTCATTGTTGATGACAATGGAAACATTATTGAAAATGCCAACTTTGAAAGCAATGCAAACTTTGTATCTGACATGGGTGACAGCATAGCCAAAGGTCAAATCATCTCCGGATACATTGACGAAAACGGTAAATTTGTTGTTGTAGACAATGGAGATACAAACAGCCGTTACGCTCAAATCACCGAAAGAGGAGACGTTTTGAGCAAAGGTCGTTCTGCGTCAGGTTATATTGATGAAAACGGCAAGTTTGTTATTGTTGATGAAAGAGGCAATGTTTCAGGCAAAGGTCAAACCTTAAAAGGCTATGTTGACGAAAGTGGTAAATTTGTTGTCATCAACTCTTCTGTTGAAGAAAAAGGCGGCTTCAAAGAAACCGGACGCATCTTCAAAGGTTATATGGATGAAGACGGTAATTTTGTTACCCTTTCAAGCAAAACTCAAGCCAACATCAAAACTGAAAACAACCAATGCGGTAAACAACGCAACTTAGCCGGATACATTGATGACAACGGCGGTTTTGTTGCGATTAACAGTGCCGTATCAGAAAGAGGAGATGTTGTTGGCTGCGGTCAATTGCTCAATGGTTTCATTAATGAAAGACAAGAGTTTGTCTTAATTGATGAAGCTGGCGGCGCAGAAGGCAGAGGTTATGAAATTGCCGGTATGATTGAAGCAGACGGTAGATTTACATCTAAAGCCGCTATTGAAGAAAGAAGCGGCGGAATGTCTAAGTTCAATAGCTTTGCTCAATCTCAAACAAAAAAATTGCGCTTAAATGATAACTGCAGTGAGGTTACCATTGGTGAAGCTGGCTGCACATCAATTAAGGTTGCAGATAACACCATCAAATATAATGATGATTATTGGATTGATATGCCGATAGAAGAAAATTCCGGCAGCGTTGCTATCCAAAACAGATTAGCGGCAGAAAAGATGTATTCTGACAGCTACTCTAACTTCTGCATCCAAAGTGTTAAACCATATGAGAGTTTATCACCGCAAAATATGTATCGTTTAAGAGCATCTGTTGTTTCTGTTGAAAACCCAAGCGGTAAGAAAGGTGCAGGTTTGATTATATCTGACCAATTGATTTTAACATCAGCTGATTTGGTAGACAAACAACAAAATCGCTTTAACATCAAAACCATTAACGGTATGGATTATACGGGTTCAGCATTCAGAGTTAACCCAAATAAAAACGTTGCTTTGATTTTACTTGATGAAAAAACCAAGTTTAATCCATTGCCATTGAGATTGAACTTACCTGAAGTCGGCAAAGAAATGTTTATGACCTTAGGCCTACTTGACTTTGACCAAGGCGAAAACTATTTAGAGACTGAGGGTGAAGTTATTGGTTATCGTTATTCTGAAGACAAAGGCGCAGAAATTATCGTAAATACCTTTGTTCAAACTCAAACATTGGGTAGTTCTTTGATTGATAAGAACGGAAACGTAACCGGATTATCTCACTCAGGTATCAGAACCAAGGAAGGCGGAGATTTGTTTATTCCGATTGAAACAGCCTTGAAGAGCGTTGGTTTGAATATTTGCGGTGTTAAATTCACCAACAAAAAACCAATTGCCTTAAAAGCTATTGATAAGCCTGTTTCAACTGCCATTGACAATTCAAAGGGCAGCAAAGCTCCAAAAGCCATGAGTGTAAAGGAAAGAAAATAGTTTTATGACAACGATATTATGTATCAGAAAAGGCTCTGAAGTGGTTATGGCCGGTGACGGTCAAGCCACTTTGGGCGAGGCTATTGTTTTTAAGTCCAAATCCATTAAGGTCAGACGCATCGGAAACGGCAACATCATTGCCGGATTTGCCGGTGCAGCCGCAGACGGCATTACCTTGATTGAAAGACTTGAAGCCAAGTTGGAAAAACACGCTAATCAATTAAAACGAGCCGCCGTTGAGCTTGCTAAAGATTGGCGTATGGATAAATATTTGCGCCAATTACAAGCTTATATGATTGTGGCCGATAAAGATGTTTCTTTGGTGTTAAACGGCACCGGAGAAGTCATGGAACCAGATGACGGCATCATCGGTATTGGCTCTGGCGGAAATTATGCCATGGCCGCAGCTAAAGCTTTGTATGATATTGAAGGCTTAAGCTTAGAAGAAATCGCACAAAAAGCCATGAAGATTGCCGGCGATATCGATATTTATACCAACCATAATGTTATCATAGAGAAAGTTTAAGATAAAATGGCTATGTACAGTCCTCGTGAAATTGTATCCGAACTGGATAGATACATCATTGGCCAAAATGAGGCCAAAAAAGCAGTTGCCGTAGCTTTACGCAACCGCTGGAGAAGAATGCAGGTTGAACCCAGATTAAGAGATGAAATTGTTCCAAAAAATATTTTGATGGTAGGACCAACCGGTGTTGGTAAAACAGAGATTTCCAGACGTTTGGCCAAGTTAGCCAAAGCACCGTTTGTCAAGGTTGAGGCCACCAAATTTACCGAAATCGGCTATGTCGGTAGAGATGTTGAAAGCATCATCCGTGACTTGGTTGAAATTTCTTTGAACAATACCCGTAAAGAAATGCGCAAATCTGTTACCGCAAAAGCAGAGTTGGCAGCCGAAGACCGTGTTTTGGAAGCTTTGGTTGGTAGTTCAGCCAGTGATGACACTAAGCAAAAGTTTAGAAAACTCTTGCGTGAAAATCAGTTAAACGACAGAGAAATTGAAATCAGCGTTCAAGACAATTCCAATGCCTCTATGCCCACCATTGATATTCCAGGCATGCCCGGTGCGCAAATGGGCATGATTAGCTTGGGCGACTTATTGGGTGGAACCGGCATCAAATATAAAACCAAAAAGATGAAAGTCGGTGAGGCTTATGATGTTTTAATTGCCGAAGAATGCGATAAGCTCTTGGACAATGACCAAATCACCAAAGCCGCAATTGAAGCTGTTGAAAATGACGGTATCGTATTTATTGATGAGATTGATAAAATTACCGGAAAATCAGAAAATATGCGCGGGGATGTCTCAAGAGAAGGCGTACAAAGAGATTTGTTGCCTTTGATTGAAGGCACAACCGTTTCCACCAAATACGGCATGGTTAAAACCGACCATATTTTATTCATCTGCTCCGGTGCGTTTCATCTTGCAAAGCCGTCAGACTTATTGCCCGAATTGCAAGGCCGATTGCCTATTCGTGTTGAGTTAAAAGCCTTAACTCATGAAGACTTTGTCCGCATTTTAACCGAACCGGAAGCAAACCTCATCGAGCAATATACCGCTTTGCTTAAAACCGAAAACTTTGATATTGAGTTTGAAAAAGCTGCAATTGATAAAATTGCCGATATTGCGGTTGAGATTAATGAAAATGTGGAGAATATCGGTGCTCGCCGTTTGCATACGGTTATGGAAATTTTGCTTGAAGATATCAGCTTTAATGCCTCAGACAGAAGCGGTCAAAAAGAAGTGATTACCGCTGAGTTTGTAGAACAAAAATTGATGAAGTTCACACAAGCCACCGATTTATCAAAATTCATTCTGTAATGAAATTAAAAGATATGAATGCCGAAACTTTACCCGATTTAAGCCGCGAGGACAATTCCGTAAAGTTCGGCATTTATATTCATTGGCCTTTTTGCCTGAGCAAATGCCCTTATTGCGACTTTTTCAGTCAAATTAAAAAAGATGTTGAGCAAGAAACAATCATCAAAGAATATATTGATGATTTAGATTTTTATGCCGAAAAAACCGGTGATAGAGTTGTTGAAAGCATTTTTTTTGGTGGCGGCACACCATCTTTAATTAAGCCTAATTTAATTGAAAAGCTCATCAATCACATTCATCAAAAATGGAAGTGCAAAAAAGACATTGAAATATCGTTGGAAGCCAACCCCAATAGCGATAGAAAAAATCTGTTTGCTGATTTAAGACAAGCCGGAATTAACCGCTTATCTTTGGGTGTACAGGCTTTGAACGATAAAGATTTAAAGTTTTTGGGCAGAACGCATAATTTAGAGCAAGCCTATACAGCCATAGATGAGGTTTTGCAAAACTTTGATAATCATTCTTTTGATTTGATTTACGCCCGCCCCGAACAAACTTTAAGTGCTTGGCAAGATGAGATTAAACAAGCTGTAAACTTTGGTTTCAAACATTTGTCCATGTATCAACTGACCATTGAAGAAGGTACTGTTTTTTATAAAAAACAAGTGGAAGCCGCCGAGGAAGATAAAGCCCGAGAAATGTATCTGTTCACCAACCAATATTTGCAAGAAAACGGCTATCCGCAATATGAGGTTTCCAACTATGCCAGAAAGGGTTTTCCAAGCCGTCATAACTTATTATATTGGCAAGGCGACGATTATCTAGGCATGGGCAAATCAGCGCACGGACGCCTAAAAATCGGCAATAAATTCTATGCTTTGACTCACCGCCGCCAAGAAGAGGAAATTTCAGCGCAAGAACGTGCCGAAGAGTTGATTATTATGGGTTTGCGCTTGAATGAGGGTATAAGCAAAGAAAAGTTTTATAATGTCTGCGGAATTAAATTGGCAGATTTTATTAATCAAAAAAATTTGGCTGAGCTTAAAGCAGAAAATCTGATAGAAGAAACTCAAACCCACCTTCTTGCCACAAATGAAGGCAGATTAATCTTAAACAAACTCATAGAAGACTTGTGTGCATAAAAAAGCACTCTTCCATAAACTTATTTTGCATCCATATTAGCGACACTTATTGTTTTTTTGAAAAATCATATTGTTAGTATGTTCTACAGATAAAAGTTGTTGTATTTTTTGCAAACGCTGTATAACTTTCTCTGTCAACTTCGGATTATTCAATTGTTTAATCTCTAGCGCAAATTGAGGAGCTTTGGCAAGAGGTGCATAAAACATATTAACCATAAGCTCTCTAACCGCGTCATCACCACTTTCTTGCATAAATTTTTCACGACGAAATTTAGGAACAATACAAGAAAATGAATCTACCGGCTCTACTTTTTTATCAGAAAGATTTTTAATATATTCCGAAACATACAATTTCATATTTTTGAAAATTTCTTTATTTTCCAGACCTTTTCGGCGTACAACAATATTATGTTGAACTTTTTCCGAACCATTTAAAATTCCACACAAACTTCTGGCTGCAAAAACTTCATCCATATTTTCTATTTTATTTCTGTTTTCAAAAGAAATAACTTTTAAATTTCCATTTTCTTGTTCTTGCATAATTGCTTGTTTTAAATCGGGAATATGAACAACATTCAAAGGATGTACGGGTTCATCAGAACAAACTTCACCCTGCCATTGTGTTCTAACCTTAAAATCATCGGCATTCATAGTATAAAGATAAGCTTCTTTGTTTTTGTAATATCTATCTAGAGCATCGGGACACATTTCAATAATCGCCATGCTTTCGTTTTTATCTATAACCGGATGCACAATAAAATCGTTATGACCTTCAATACCAAAAACATAAGCAATGGTTTTATATGGAGTAGCATAGACAAATTCTTTTCCATGAGAAGAAACTTTAGGTTCAAATTTATCAATATTTCCGACCGGAGAACAGTGATAAGCTAAATTAACCATATTATCTGTCCTTTTTTATTTAATTATTGAATAAACTCAATTTAACATAAATGTCGAATAAAAACAAGCAAAAGCAAATTTAAGACAAACAAGGCTCAATCTGATGTACCCTCAATTTATATTGAAAAACTAGAGCTTGGGTTAGCCGAACTTAATATAGGTTATCTAAAACAAATTGCTCGCACTTTTCATCAAAAAATATCCATAGAATTAGAAAATATTTAAGGCACAAAAAAACCTCTCAAAATGAGAGGTCTTTTTCTTTAGCAAATTACATATGAGATTTCAACCAAGTAAGAAGAGCATCTTTAGAATTGAAACCAACTTTAGTATCAATTTGTTGACCATCTTTGAACAAGAACATTGTCGGAATACTACGGATTCCATATTCAGAAGCAGTGTTTGGAGCCTCATCAACGTTCATTTTGCAAATTTCAACTTTATCACCAATTTCTTTAGAAACTTCTTCCAAAACACCACCCAATTGACGGCATGGGCCACACCATTCTGCCCAAAAGTCAACCAAAACCAAACCTTTAGAGTTCAAAACCTCATCTTTGAATTGACTATCATTAATTGCTCTCATTTTTTTCCCTTTCAAAATATTATTTTAATGCTCTAAATATAACCTAATTTTTTTTATATTCAACTAACTTTCATCAAATTGGCCGTATCTGTCCATAAGATATAAGTTTCAATTTTTTGCGTAGGATAAATCTTTGCAATCAGTTCTTTATAGGCTGAAAGTTGTTTGATATAAGCAGGTGGAATATCAGCAATGGTCTTTGCTGCCGGTCGATTCGTCTTAAAATCAATAACCATCACGCGGTCTTTTTCTACCACCAAACGGTCAATTTGCCCCGAAATAATTCTGTCTTTCACCTGCCCCATCACCGGAACTTCAGCTTTGGAATTTTCCCCAAACACGGCAGCAAAATCCGGATTTTGAAGAAGTACAGAAACTTCTTCAATCACACGATTATGCTCACGCAAAGACAAATCAGGCGCATTCTTTTGCAAAAACTCATCAATCACCAAAGCCGTATCGGCATTTTTGATTTCCGGTAAAAATTGCAAAAGTTTATGAATAATCGTACCGCGGCGATACTTGCTTTGTCCGTTTTCTTCAAGCGGAGAAGCAAAAACCTCATCATCCTCTTCTTCATCAAGTTTTGATGGTGTTAATGGCTTGGCAAGCAGGCTTTCAGCCTCAGGAATACTATGAACCCAATCAAATTCAGGTGTTCGAACAACCGCTTTTTCTTTCTTCTCTTCATTTTCTTTATGGAACTCTTGCGCCACATTATATGCAACCACACCGTCATCTTGCACCACACCAATTTTGGCAAAGCTCTGCTGACAAAGTGCATACCATGATTCCTCATTTGGTTCTTTACTTTTGGTATAGCCGCAAATATATAATCTGTCTTCGGCTCTGGTTAAAGCCACATACAAAAGACGGCGATATTCTTCCAAAGAAAGTTCTTTTTCTTCTTGTTTCAGACGTTTGCAGTTTTCTTCATAATTTTGTGAAGAAAAAGGATAATACATCACATCATCATCAAGTAAAAGCCCAGCCTCGTTTTTAATGCTTTTAACGCGCACCGTATCCGGCAAAATCACAATCGGAGCCTGCAAACCTTTGGAGCCATGCACGGTCATAATTCGTACGGCATCGGCATCGCTTTGCTCTTGCTCACGTTTGATTTCTACCTCATCTTGCGCAATCCAGTTCACAAAATTTTGCAAGCTGGGAATATGCTCTTGCTCAAAATTCAAGGTTAAGTTTACAAACTCATCAATACCATCTATTGCTTCTTCACCAAGACGAGTAACAAACTTTTTGCGTCCCTGCATTTTGTTCAAGATATAAGCATAAAGCTCAAACGGGCGCACATAATCTGCCATGTTCAGCAAGGTTTGCAATTCGGAATAAGTTTCTCTGTATGCCGGATTATCTCCGAGTTTGCTCCAAAGAGAAGCATGACCGCGATTATAACAAAGTTTGAACAAATCATCATCATCAAGCCCGAAGAGCGGAGATTTCAAAATTGTTGCTAAGGTCAAATCATCAGCCGGAAGCAATAAAAATTTGGCGATTGCCACCAAATCTTGAATGGCAATTTGTTCAAGAAGTTTGATTTTATCCACGCCGGCAATGTTCACATCGGCATTTTTGCACTCTCGCACCAATTCTTCTACAAAGCTGTTGCGGCGTTGCACCAAAATCATAAAATCGGCAAAGCGCACCGGTCGATCTTGTGAAACCAAAATCTCTTTGTTTTCAACTATTTCTTTGATTTTAAGCGCAATCATCTTAGCCAAACGCGAGCTCGTAGAAGAAGCTACTTTACGCTCAATCGGCGGCAGATAAACATCGGGGTTCTCATCTTCTTCTGCTTCCACCAAAGGCCAAATCTCAACCTTGCCGCCATCACCGATACGTGACGGCACGTGGGTCATGTCTTGTTCAATCGGCACCACGCCTTGTTTGGCTTGCGGCATAGAAAATACCTGATTAACCGTATCTAAAATTGCCGCTGTGGAACGGAAAGAAACATCCAAATTCACTTCTTCAAAGTTGTTTGAGGGCGCCAATTTCTCAGCAAAATAACGACGCATATTGTCAAATTCTTTAGGGTCTGCCCCTTGGAAAGAATAAATAGATTGCTTACGGTCGCCCACGGCAAAAATCGTGCGGGTTTGGTTGGAAGAGCTTGCGCCGTCAAAAAAGTCTTCCGTTACCGCGCGGATAATTGCCCATTGGTCGGGAGATGTATCTTGCGCCTCATCAATCAACACATTATCAATACCGCCGTCCAATTTGAACAATACCCAATCGGCAACGCTTTTATCTTCCAATAACTCACGTGTGAGGACAATCAAATCCTCATAATCCATTTTGGAATGAAAACGCTTATAAGCATTATAACCGCCGATTAAATCTTCCGCCAAATATAAAACCGCTTTGGTGGTTTCAAACAAACCGACAGCTGCCAACTTATTGTTAAGCTCAATCACGCTTTCGGCCAAAGCAAACATTTTTTCTTCCGCTTCCGGATAGATTTTGAGCACATCTTTGGTCGCCAATTTAGCTCTGATTTTTCCGCTGGTTAAAAATACATTTTGAAAGGCATCATAATTTTCGACATTCAAGCCTTTTTCCAAGATATTGGCAAAAATAGTTGCGTTTTTGTTATCGGTAGTTTTGCCGGCAAACAATGCATTCATCAGGGATTTGAGCTCATCTTTATTGAGTTTTTCAGCATAGTCAGCAATCACGCTGTCTTTACTATCGGTTGGATTTATGCCAAGCTTTTGCGCTGTATGGCTGAGAAGCTCATCCACATTTTTATATTTATGAAGCAATCGAGAGATTTTATTACGATTCGCCGCCAAATTATTCATAATTTTCGGGAACGTAAATTCACTCACATTTTGCGTGATAAAAGCCAAAGATTGAGAAGATTTGCTATTCGGATTCAGCTCAATCTGGCGCAACAAATGCGCTTTCACTTCTTCCAAAGCCTCTGCCGCGGCGCGGTCATCCATCACCTCAAAATAAGGCGAAATTTTGGCTTCCAAAGGAAAGCGTTTCAAAATCTCTTGGCAAAAACTGTGAATGGTCTGAATCTTCATACCCCCGGGGGTATCAAGCAACACCGCAAACAGCTTGCGCGCCGTGGCCAAGAACTTTTCCCCATCTTTCAAGTTCAAGACATCTTGCCCCAAAAGTGCCGAAATTTCTTCTTGCAGTTTTTCTTCTTTTGCCACAGCCCAACGGCTCAAACGTCCGGCAATACGCGTGTTCATCTCCACAGCTGCTGCTTTGGTATAGGTCAAACACAAAATTTTGGCAGGCGGCACACCCTTAAGCAACAAGCGCAACACCCTGTCTGAAAGCACTTTGGTTTTGCCGGTTCCGGCAGAGGCTTCCACCCAAACCGATTTATCTGGGTTAGAGGCTTTGCGTTGCTTTTGCGTGGCCAACAAAGAGCGATTTTCTCTTTCTTTTTTAATATCCGTCATCAAAATCACTCCTCTGTATCACTCTCAACCACCGACCATTCTTTCACGCGTGCCAAATGCTCATAATCAGAATATTCCGGCACATTTTTTGGATTCGGTCGGCTTAAATAAGGTGTATCTTCAAAATCAAACAAATTAATCAACTTAGCAATATTTTCCAAGTTGCGGTTTAGCGTTGCTTCCATATCGCCGCCAATCACCGTTTCTTTGCGCCCAAGCTGCCAATAAATAAGCTCAGAAATTGCCTTTTTATCAATACCGGCAAAACCACCGGCTTGCGCAATCAATCCCTCAATCGGCAACTGCGGAGCTTTACCTGTTTCCACTTCTTTTTTGGAGCGTGCTCTACCGGTCTTATAGTCAATAATATTAATTTTGCCGTCTTTGGTTTCATCCACACGGTCAGCTTTGGCGGTTAAAACAAAATCTCCGGCCGGCGCATTGAGCGTGAGCTTACCTTTCACTTCATTGTGAACTCGTTTGATGTTGGCGCGATATTCTTTTTCTTTAGCAACCACCCAAGAAACGGTCTTCACAAAATTCGGCCACCAAAAAGCACGTGTTTCTTGCGCAATTTCATTTTCGGCAAAATATTTTTCACCCAGCGCCAAAAATTCCGCTTCCGCATTATCGGGAAAATCGCTCGGGTGCAGATTGTTAAATTCTTCCAAAATGGCATGGATAATATTACCATAATCCGCCATTGATAAATCTTGCTCAATTTCTTCCAACGGCTTGAGCTTTAAGATATATTTGGCAAAAATAGCATAAGGGTCGCGCATCCACATTTCCACATTGCTGGCAGACATCTCACGCGGACGAGCATAAACCGGCGGTTTGGGTGCCGGAGGCAAAATTTTGACATATTCTTGCGGCTTATCCAAATCTTTGGCAATCAGGCGATAAATCACATCTTCCAATGCTCCGGCTTCATAGCCCAAAGCTTTTAACACCGTTTCCAAACGCAACCACCAACGTGAACGCACCTGCGGTGTGCCTTGCACTTTTTCGGCGCGGGTTAAATAAAGCTCCTCGCCGCCCATAAACTCGGCAAAATCTTTGGCCATAATGCCAATGGCTTTCTCAGGTAAGGGAAATCCAAATTCTTTTTTCATCGGACGCGACATCCATGGGTCAGAGGTAGCAGTTTTGGGCCAGATACCTTCGTTCACTTCACCCAAAATCGTCACGTCATATTTCACCAAACGCGCCTCAATCGGCCCCAAAATCTTTAGTCTCGGGTGTGTGCCAAACTTCGGACGCACGGTCACACTGCTCATCAAGGCTTCAATCAGGCTTAAATATTCTTGCGCTTCTACCTCACCTAACACTTCGGCTTTTTCGAGTAAATCTGCAAAGAAATGTGCAGCTGCTTCTCCGGCATCACCTTTCCACAAATTAAGCGCACCGGCTTTTATGTCTGTGGCCGCCAAAGCTTCCGCTACTTGCAAATGGGCTTGAATAAGTGCTTTCAAATCAGCCTTTTGCTCAAGATAAAGGTTATAAAGCGGCGCAAAAACTTCTTTCATATTTTGCTCAAAGGCTTGCAAGTTTTCATCTTCTTGTTGCGCACGCCAAATTTTCTCTTCCAAAATGCGGCTCATGCGACGCACTTCACCGTTTTTCTGCCCATTATTGGTAAGCGGATGCTTGAGCAAACTCAAAAAATCTATTCGGTTAAAATCAGTTTCACAAACTTTTGCCACCAAACGCAAAAAGTTTCCAACCGGAGTTAAAGACAAAGGCTTTCCGGCTGAATCATCAACCTTAATTTCCCAGCGCTCGAGTTCACTTGCCACACGGCGCGCCAAGTTTCTGTCTGAGGTAATAAGCGCCGCGGTTTTTTCCGGCTCTTCCAAAGTTTCACGCATAATCAGCGCAATTGCCAAAGCCTCTTCTCTGATATCGGCACAATCAATCAGACTAATACCGGCTGTTGCCTCAATACCAAGTTTTTTCTTTTGAATATCACGCCATTTATCGGTGGTTTTTGCCGGACGCATAATCTCGGAAATAAGTTCTTCACGTGGTTTGTTTTGCGCTTCTACCAAATCGGCAATTTGCGTGCGCTCAATCTGCAAATAATCAAGCAAAAGCTTAAACTCAAACTGCGGGTGAGTTTCATCTATCTCTTGCCAATCAACGTCGTCCAAATCTCTATCCAAGCCGGAGAGAATAACCTCGCCTTTGGGCAAATTCAAAACCGTTTGCACCAACTCTTTCATGGCTGGGTAAGTGGCGGTGGTTCCGGCAATGATAATGCGTTTATCAGGCTTGGTTTCCGCCCATTGACGGCTTTGCGCGCGAATAAGCAGATTGCGCCGCTCACTTGGGTCAATCAAATTTCTTTCTTTGAGAATATCCGGCCAAAAACGGGTGATGATTTCCAAAAACTTCAAAGTTTCTTGCCAGTGCGCGGCATATTCTTCCGGCACCAGATTTTGCAAATTGGCAAAGCTCAAATCTTCATTATTAACCGTATCAATGAGGTTAGCGAGCTCTTGCGCCAAAAAACAAGCTTGGTTGAGGGGGATTTTCTCCAAACCAAAATCAGAAGGTTTAGCCATAATGATTTTGGTAAAAAGGAGCAAACGTTCGTTGCGCTCTATGGCAGGAGGGAGGTTCAAAATCTCGACATCGCTGTCAAGGCCGGATAGAAAAAGCTCATCTTCTTCCACATCGCCAATCGGTATCATCTTCGGCAATAAGGTTGGTGCCATACCTTGCGCACGCACAAAAGCATCGGCCATTGATTTCACCGCACGACGATTAGGCAGAAGGAGCAAAACCTCAGCTAATTCTAACGGATTATTTTGATATTCAGCCAAAAGTTTGCCTGCCAAAGTATCAACAAAAGAGCAGGTTGCAGGAATGTTATACAATCGGCAGGCAGACATTTTTTACAAACTTTCTAAATAAGCCACAAATTTTTTGCAGGCATTGCCGCGGTGAGAAATTTTATTTTTCTCTTCTTTAGGCAAATCGCCAAAAGTTTGGTCATAACCATTGGGTTTGAAAATTGGGTCATAACCAAAACCGCCCTTGCCTTCTTTGCTTTCCGTAATCACACCGTTGACACGACCTTCAAAAACTTTTGTGTCTTCACCAGGTACGGCAAAAGCCATTACACAAGCAAAATAAGCCGAACGGTCATTTGAGCCACTATCTTTAATTTCTTTAAGGAGCATATCCATGCCTTTGTCAAAATCACGGTCAGGCGCATAACGTGCAGAATAAACCCCAGGACGACCGTTTAAGGCATTCACACACAAGCCGGAGTCATCTGCCAAGCAAGGAAGTCCGCTGATTTTGCAAAGTTCATCAGCCTTGAGGCGAGAATTTTCTTCAAAAGTGGTGCCGGTTTCCTCAACATCAGGCAAGTTCAAATCAGCAGCAGAAACAACCTGAATGTTAAAAGGTTTCAGCATTTGACCGATTTCTTGCACTTTGCCTTGATTATGGCTGGCTAAAACAATTTTATCAAATTTCATATCTTATTTTCCCAATGCTTGTTTTTGTTTTTCAATAAGTTCGGCAACACCCTTACGAGCCAAAGCAAAAAGCTGATTAAACTGATTTTCATCAAAAGGTTTACCTTCCGCCGTGCCTTGAATTTCCACAATTTTATTATCATCGGTCAAAACAAAATTCATATCCACTTCAGCGGTTGAATCTTCTTCATAGTCCACATCCAAAACACATTCACCGTTGCAAATGCCGCAAGAAATGGCTGCAACCATACCTTTGAGCGGATTAACCAGAAGTTTTTTCTCATTTTGGAGTTTTTGCAAAGCCAAAGCTAGAGCCACATAACCACCTGTTATGGAAGCGGTACGTGTACCACCGTCGGCTTGCAAAACATCGCAGTCTATGCAGATGGAAATATCTTTCATAGCCTCTAAATCAACCACCGCACGCAAAGCTCTGCCGACAAGGCGTTGAATTTCTTGTGAGCGACCCGATGGTTTTTTAGTTTCTCTCGGGATTCTGGTTTGAGCCGAACGCGGCAACATCGCATATTCTGCGGTAACCCAACCTTTGTTTTGTCCTTTAAGCCAAGAAGGAAGCTTGTCTTCCACACTGGCGGTACAAACCACATGGGTATTGCCGCATTTAATCAGGCAAGAACCTTCGGCATAGGGGTTAAAATGGGGGATAATTTCAACTTCACGAATTTGATTATTTTCACGATGAGAATGACGCATTTTATTCTTCTTTCATTCAAGTTTCAAAACTGATATGAAGATAGACCAGATTTGCCCTTTCATCAAGCATTAATGTCATTTAAAACAGCAAAATTTGGATTCAGTAGAATACAAATTTTTATAAAAACTCAGAGAATGAGAAAAATAATAAGAAACAAGAAAAAAATTTGAGACGGCCGCAAAAGAAAGCACTTGAATGTGCTTTCTTTAAGGAGACGCAATGAGACTTGGCTTTGGCAGAATGCGACAGCTTTCACAGCAAAGCCTTAGTCGGAATTGGTACATATTAGTAAATGACCGAAAAATTTTATTCGCAGTTTCTGTATTAGTTTTCCGTTATATGAGTTTTTACAGTTGACCGGTTTTAAGCAAGTTAAAGTACTTATAGACGGAACCGTTTTCAATATCCCAACTAAAATCTTTATGCATAGCGGCTTGTTGCATCTTTTTGATTTTTTCAGGCTTATGAATATAGGTATTTATGGCATGATTAAGTGTTTCGGTATAGGCATTTTCATTTGTTTTAACACGACGCGCCGTAATATTATTACCATATACATGCTCTTTTTTGGCAAAGAAGACTTCCGTTCTAAAACCATCTACACCCTCTTCAATTGTGTCAACCAAGCCACCTGTTGAAGTCGCCACAGGCAAAGCACCTTTAGCCATAGCTTCCATTTGGGTTAAACCGCAAGGCTCAAAGCGAGAAGGCATCATATAAAAATCTGCCGCCAACTGAATAGCATAGGCAAATTCATCTCGATATCCTCTGAACACATAAATTCTTTTAGCGGCAAGAGGATTAATTTCTGCTACCTTATCTTTCAAATCCGTCAAAATCTTAAAGTAATTAATATCTCCGGCACCGCCTAACACAAAAATCGGATATTCCCTGTAAGTATGATTTTCCAAAACATTCAAAATTGCTTTGGCGGCAATATCATAGCCTTTTTGCTCAACCAATCGGCTGGTTGCACAAAATACCGGAATTTCTTCAGGATTTCTGATTGTTTTTTCAATATCGTTAAACTTATAAATATCAATCAACGGAATAACCAAATTTTTATATTCTTTATCTTTGGCTATTCGAGAAATAAGTTTAATAAACTCAATTTTATTATGCAGTTTTACGTCTAAATGATTTTCATCATAATATTTAAAATCAGTATTTTTGAAATATGTATTAATGGCCTCAATCTTATTTTTCAAAGGAGCAATAAGTTTTTTGTCATAGCCGTTAACAATTCCATAAAAGTTACGATGGTCTTTTCTGATTTTTAACACATCACGAAAATCAAATCCCAAAGACTGTTCTTTAGAAACCTCTTCCATATAGTTTTTAGAAACCGTAATCACCCTGTCTGCCAAAAAGACGTTACATGCTGCCTGATTATATGTATCTGACACAATCAAGCTGTTTGTAGTACGAGGATTTCCGTTTTTAATAGCTTTTGCATTTTTTAAAACCATGGATGAAAGATTTTCATACAAGGAGTTCAAAATACGAGCTGTATTTTCATAATCCCATCCCTGATAACCAAAGTGGTGCGCGATATAAATAACCGGAATAGATCTAAGCTTATGAGCCAATTTATCATCAATCCAACCAGCCTCGGCTTGAGCCGTTGAAAAATATTTGGTTAAGCCGGATAATGCTCCACTATGCCAATCATTTGCCAAAAGGACATTTGGAGCCTTAATTTCTTTGCAATTTTCTTGTAAAATTTCTTTTAACAAAACATAAACCGCTTTGGAGAAAAAAGCAAAGCGTTCAACCTCATTAACATTAAACTCATTCAAAACATAGCAACCGTCTTGAGCGGAAATATTTTTTTCACTGGGATTAATAGAAAAGAAGCGCGGACAATCTAAAAAGATATAATTGGTATTTTCAAATCTGGAGATATAAACATTTACCTTAAATTTACTCAAGGAAAAACGATTTCCATAAAAAGGAACAACTATTGTCTTAACCTTTTTAACCTGAACCTTTTTGCCCTCGGCACCATAAAAAACATCTTTTTCCAAATAAGATTTTTTCTTTCCAGTATTACCTTGATAAAGAGGGGTTACAACCGTAAAGGAATGACCGTCGGCATTAAATTTTTGGTTAAAACTTTCCGGTAATTCGGAAGCCACCATGCCCAAACCGCCCCACTTCATAAATGTTCCTGTTTCGGCAGAAACCATCCAAGCGTTAAGCAAATCTATTTCGGGCCAAGAGCGCTTGCCCATACATTGTTTTTTGGAAAGATTTTGAATTTCTTTAAGTCGTGTTTTATTGACAACGGGATAAACTATTGAAAACTTTTTTTTCTTATTAAACTTCTTATCCAGAGGTTTATACTGCTCATCCAAATCCGCGATGGCAACTTTGCTATTCATTACACAACCTTCCATTGTCAATAATTCAAACCATCATAGTATGAGTTGAAAAACTAAAAACAAATTTCACCCAGACTATTGACTTGTGACTTAAATATCACTAGATATCTAAATATAAAATCAAGAAGTCAATTTGTAAAGAGGAAACACATGACTAAGGATAAAAATAACGAGCAAGAATTTGACAAAGCAAGCTTTGAAAATTCAGCAGAAAATCTTGAAGATACAGCGCTACAAACTTCTGAAGAAGAAGCTGTGGCCGAACAAGCCGAAGCAGGAGATTTTTCTCAAATTGAAAAAGACAATATTGAAGCTTTGCGCCTCGAAAATGCTCATCTTAAAGATGAATATTTAAGAGCTTTGGCTGAAAGTGAAAACACCAAGAAAAGATGCGCTCAAGAAATTGAAAAAAACAACAAATATGCGATTTCTTCTTTTGCCAAAAACTTATTAAGCGTTGCAGATAACCTGCACAGAGCCATTGAAGCTGCTTCTCAAAACGCTGAAAATTGCCAAGATTTACTCAAAGGCGTTGAAATGACTGAAGCTGAATTGATGAAGGTATTCAATAAACACGGCATCAGCAAAATGGAAATTATGGGCACCGTTTTTAACCCGAATTTTCATCAGGTTATTCAAGAAGTTGAAGATAAAGACAAACCAAACGGAACCATCATTGCCGAACTTCAAACCGGCTATATGATTAATGACCGTATCTTGCGTGAAGCCATGGTTGTGGTTAGCAAAGGTGGAAAATAGACCAAAAAAATTAAACTTAAAATAAAAAAAGAGAGAAAGGCTTTTGCCAATCTCTCTTTTTTTATTTTCGAGCTGAAATTACATACCAAGTTTGGCAAGCATCTCCGCTGAGAACAAACCGCCCATGGAGGTAGAAGCATGCTTAACTTCGGGTGCCGCATACTTTTCAGCAAGCTCATCTTGTCCAAGTTCTTCCAGACATTCTACAGCATCATCTGAAAGAAAAGTTCCTTGAGGGTTTTCTTTGGAGTATGCTTCGAGCAAATCCCAATCCTCAAGTTCTACCAAAAGAACCTCATTTTCAGGATTAAGAGAGCAGCCAACCACCGCACGGCGCACCAAATCCATATCTGGCTCCTCCGCAGAAAGAACGGCATTTACAAATTCTTTACAAGGACGACGCATTGACAAATACAAGTCCCTACTCTCTTTGCGTTCAGGCTCCAGAAGAAGCAACTGATTTGCCGGCAGCAGCCAATATTTTTCAAAATATGCTTTCTGCTCTTCCAATGAAGCGTTAAGAACTTGTAATTCCACTCTCTTTGATGGGTGTTCGATTTTTTGTGCCATAATTAAATTTTTTTAGAATTAAAGAAAAGACCAGACAATCTTTCTTCTTAAAAAAATTCTATTAAATTGAAATCAGATAAAAACCTGATTGCCTGCCAAAATAATAGAACATAAATAATTTTACATTGAAAAAATTTATACCACAAATTTTAGGTCTGGTCAACATTGCTTAGACAAAATTTTCTTAAAAAATATACATACCAAAACCGCTGATTTTTTTATCAATCAGCGGCTGTTTTTGTTGATAATTTGGTAGGTAAGCTTATAAAACTTCTCGACGTCCCACATGGTCGGCAGCAGATACCACACCTTCTTCTTCCATGCGTTCGATTAAAGAAGCGGCACGGTTATAACCGATACGGAGTTTGCGTTGAATATAAGAAGTTGAGGCTTTTTTATCATTGCGCACAATTTCAACAGCTTGCATATACAAGTCTTCATCGCCGCCGTCTCCGCCACCCATAGCTGTTTTATCAAAGACCGCTCCGCCGGAACCTTTCTCATTCAACTCACCGTCTGTTACACCTTCAACATATTCCGGCTCTTTTTGAGATTTTAAGAACTCGACCACTTTTTCCACTTCACTATCTTTTACAAAACTACCATGAACACGAAGAGGTCTTTGACCGGCAGGCATATAAAGCATATCACCCATACCCAAGAGTTGCTCTGCACCTTGCTCGCCCAAAATGGTACGGCTATCGATTTTTGAAGTTACTTGGAAGCTGATACGCGTTGGGAAGTTTGCTTTAATTGTACCGGTGATAACATCCACAGACGGACGTTGGGTTGACATAATCAAATGCAAACCGGCGGCACGAGCCATTTGTGCCAAACGCTGAATGGCTGCTTCCACTTCTTTTCCGGCCACAAGCATCAAATCGGCCATCTCATCCACCACAATCACAATGTATGGCAATGGGGTTAAGTCTAACTCTTGTTCTTCAAAAATAGGTTGTCCGGTTTCTTTATCAAATCCGGTCTGAACCGTACGAATAACTTTTTCTCCGCTAGCTTTGAGCTCTTTTAATTTTTGGTTATAACCAACAATATTGCGCACATTAAGCTTAGCCATGGCACGATATCTGTCTTCCATCTCTCTAACCGCCCATTTCAAACCGATAACCGCTTTGGCCGGATCGGTAATCACCGGAGTTAACAAGTGAGGAATTCCGTTATACATAGAAAACTCAAGCATTTTTGGGTCAATCATGATGAGTTTACATTCATCAGGGCGCATTCTGTAAAGCAAAGACAAAATCATTGAGTTCACCCCAACAGATTTACCGGAACCTGTAGTACCGGCAACCAACAAGTGCGGCATTCTGGACAAGTCGGCATAAACATTGCGTCCGCCAATATCTTTACCCAAAACCACATTAAGGATGTTTTTAGATTCATCAAAAGCCTTGTCTTCAAGGAGTTCTCTAAGCCATACGGTTTCACGTTTTGTATTCGGCATTTCAATACCGATGGTATTAGACCCCGGAACCACGGCAATACGAACAGACACCACAGACATTGAGCGTGCAATATCATCTGCCAAACCAATAACACGGGCGGTTTTTGTACCCGGAGCAGGTTCTAATTCATACAAAGTAACCACCGGACCCGGACGAACCTTAACAATTTTGCCATTAACACCAAATTCTTGCAAAACATTTTCCAAATCTCTGGCAATGGCTTCCAATTCTTTTTCGTTAACCTGTCCGGCATTTTTATCCTTGACCATAGAAAGCAAATTAACGCTCGGTTTTTGATAACCATCATCAATCGACTTATTTTTAAGAGTTGTTTTTGGTGCGGCGTTTTCTTTATCTGTCGCAGAAAAAGTCGGTTCTTTTTTCTCTTTAACCTTTTTAGGCTTAACCACACGTTGTTCTTTTTCTTCGGTTCTGGCAAAACGTCCAAAATTAAAAATAGCTTTGCAACACTGAGCAATAAGAGCAAAAAATCTGGAAACCGCTTTTGCCACGGCTTTTGCCCAAGCCCACCAATTTTTATAAGTAATTCCGACGGCAAAATCAAAAGCCAATATGGTTAATACGGTTAAAATAAAAGCAAAAATACATGTTCCGTAAGCATAAACATAAATCTGCTTAAACAAAGTCAGCAAATGTCTGGCAAAAAAGACACCGATATTTCCGCCGATTTTTCCCAAACCCAAAGTTTGCGGAACCAAGCTTAATAAAACAGACAAGCATAGTGTTCCAAAGAAAAAAGCAAAAATTCGGCTATATGGATTAATAATCTCTCTTAACCTTAATAAATGATACCCCCAAACCAACGGAGCCAACAAAAACACAGGCAAAGCCCACCCCAACCAAGATAATGTAAAATCAGCAGAAGTTGCGCCTAAAGAACCAAAAAAGTTATGAACAACGTCAGATGCCGTGTTATATGATGAATCCGCCGGATTAAAAAAGAACACGCTCACAAACAAAAACACAACAAACAACATCATCAAAGCGCCCAACAGACGAATTGATAACTTTGCCAAAAAACTTTTCTCTTTTTTCTTCTTTTTTGCCATAATTAACTAACCCATAAATAAACATTTATGCCAGAATATAGCTCAAAATCCTCAAAATATTATTAATATTCTAAAGAACTATAATCTGGATGATGCATTCCCTGCATATATCTTGGGTCTGTTTGTTTAATTAAAATAGCTCTTTTAATTTTAGCGATGGCATCTTCTTTTTCTGTTAAAGTATAAGCTTTAGATTTGCTACCCCAAACCGGATTAGGCCAGTTTGCATCACCTTGTTTACGGCAAATAACGTCAACACAAAGTTGAGGACAACGATTTCCAAGCACGGCAACATTAGTTTGCTCGCAAGGAAAATTCTCCGACATTACTTCTTCGCACAAATCAATTTCGCGCATAAGCTGTAAGCGCTCTTCCATACACAAATTAAGCATATTTTTAGCGTGAGGAACTTTCGGAACCAAAATAATCCACGGATAAAGTGCATTATCTTCCAACAAAACACGACATTGTTTCAAATCAACAATAAAATCTTTTTTAGCCAATTCTGGATCTAACTCAAACATTTTGTGCCTCAATAAAAAAATTATTAATGAGAGCTTATAGACTCCAATTAATTAATATGTCATTAAAAAATAAAGAGATAATCAACGGTTTATAAAGGTTTTTTAAGACTTGACTTTTTTGTCATATACGTTAAAGCTTTTTTTGATGTTAATAATAAGGAAATCTATGAATGACTAGAGCTTTCGTATTTCCCGGACAAGGATCACAATTTGTCGGCATGGGAAAAGAATTGGCTGAAAATTTCAAATCAGCTAAAGAAGTTTTCGAAGAAGTCAATGAAGCATTAAATCAAGACTTGTTCAAAATTATGGTAGAAGGTCCTGAAGCGGACCTAACAATGACCAGCAACGCACAACCGGCCTTAATGGCAAATTCTATGGCTGTTGTTCGTGTTTTGGAAAAAGAATTCGGTATTAACTTAAAAGATAAAGCCGCTTTCGTTGCCGGACACTCTTTGGGTGAATATTCTGCAGCCTGCGCTGCCGGTGTATTTTCACTGACAAACACGGCAAAATTATTGCGTACCCGCGGTGATGCTATGCAAAAAGCCGTTCCATTAGGTGTTGGCGGTATGGCTGCCGTTATTGGTTTAAGTGCAGAAAAAGTACACGAATTGGCTGATGCTTGCGCTGATGAAAACAATGTATGCGTTTGCGCCAATGACAACTCAGACGGACAAATCGTTATTTCTGGCCACATGGCTGCCATTGACAAGGCCGTTGAAATCGCCGGCCCTGAATTTGGAGCTAAACGTTGCTTAAAACTTCCGGTAAGCGCACCTTTCCACAGCCCGTTAATGAAACCGGCTGCCGAAGTTATGGCCAAAGCTTTACACGAAGTTGAAGCTCATGATGCCAATATTCCGTTGATTGCCAATGTCTTAGCTTCCGCAATCAGCAAAAAAGAAGAAATCATTCAACACTTAATTGAACAAGTAACAGGTTCTGTTCGTTGGAGAGAAAGTGTTGCTTATATGAAAAATAACGGCATAACCGATGTTGTAGAACTCGGCGCCGGTAAAGTTTTGTCTGGTCTGGTAAAAAGATGCGACAAAGAAATCAATGCAATTTCAGTTGGTTCTGCTGCTGAAATTGAAGAATTGGCTAAAAGTTTAATTTAATAAGGAAAATAGACATGTTCGAATTACATGATAAAGTAGCTTTGATTACCGGTGCTGCCGGTGGTTTAGGCGACAAAATTGCCCGCACTTTGCACAAACAAGGCGCCACATTGGCTTTGACCGATATGCGTGAAGAACCAATGCTCAAACTCAAAGAAGAATTGGGTGACCGCGTAGAAGTTTTCACGGCTAACTTAACCAACGCTGACGATGTTAAAAACTTGGTTGCTAAAGTTGAAGAAAAATTGGGTCGTATTGACATTTTGGTAAACAACGCCGGCTTAACCAGAGATAACTTGTTTATGCGCATGAGCGATGAAGATTGGCAATTGGTATTAGATGTTAACCTTTCTGCCGGCTTCAAATTGGCAAAAGCAGCTGTTCGCGGCATGATGAAACGTCGTTTTGGTCGTATCATCGGTATTGCTTCCGTTGTTGGTGTAACCGGAAACGCTGGTCAAGCAAACTACTCTGCATCTAAAGCAGGTATGATTGCTATGAACAAATGCTTGGCTCAAGAAGTTGGTTCTCGCGGTATTACCGTAAACTCAATTGCTCCTGGTTTCATCCGCACTCCGATGACAGATGTTTTGCCAGACGATGTTAAAGCTGCTTTGCTTGCAAAAATTCCTGAAGGCAAACTTGGTGAAGCTCAAGATATTGCTAACGTTGTTGCTTTCTTGGCATCAGATGAAGCTCAATACATCACAGGTCAAACCATCAACATCAACGGTGGTATGGCTATGATTTAAGGCTTAAAGCCTCATACAAACAAAAAGCACTTGTTCTTATTTGAACAAGTGCTTTTTTTATACCTCCAAAAGGGTATATCCGTCTAAAAAAAAACGCCTTTATCGTCAACTTGAATAGGACGTGTTATTTTTATTCTTCGACCATCCATTAAAAACACATAATGAATCAGCACATTTTCTCTTTTCTCTGAACCCCCTATATCTTTAACAAAAAACAACTTATCACCACAAATAAGAACGCAATAACATAGTTTTCTGTTTCTACAGTGAAAAACATATATAACATGATTTCGTTGTTCTAGCTTTCCAAACATCAATGGATAAGGGTTATACCTTGAAAAATTATAAAAATCTCCTGATATATGCACAGGAACAGATTGATCAAACTCAAATAATAAAGGCTTTTCAAAACAATCTTGAATCACAAAAAAATCTTTTTGCATAACAACAAGTTTGCTTCCGGCAAGAGTCTTTAAAAATGAGCGAAAAACGCCCGTTCTTTCATCATAAAACTGCCAATTTTGATAATTTCCATGTTCTATAAAACGAATTTTTTCCATAAACAAAAATTTTAATAATTCGACATAAAGATAATAAACATTAAATTCAATATATAAACAAAAAACTCTTTGTCAAAAATTTTCTATATAAAAAAGAAACAATCCTCTTCTAAAACAAAACCTTCATCTTCTTGTTGTTTAGCATACTCGGGTTTTAGGATACCTCCTTTTTTTATATAAAAATTATAAGCTTTTTCATTACCTTTCAATGCAAACAGATAAAAACCTTCCTTTACCTCATTTGCAAAAGCTTTTATTAATGCAGAGCCATATCCAAGATTCTGACAAGCGTCATCCACATAAAGGGCATAAAGTTCAAAATTAAGAAAAATATTTTCATCTCTGGCCTTTCCACCCCAAGCAAAAGCAACAACTTTACCATCATTATTTTCCGCAACCAAAATAACATCTTTATGAGCTTTAATACGATTCTCCCAGCGCAAAACTCTTTCTGAGGAAAAATTTCTTTTTTGCAAAATAAATTGCGGTATCAGATTCGCATAAGCCTTTTGCCAGCAATTGCAATGTATTTGAGCAATCAAAAAAGCATCAAAAACCTCTGCATAACGTATTTTCATGATTGATTCCTGAAAAAAAAGTTGATTCATTTGTAAATATATATATGTTACTAAACGAAATATGCATAAAACAATATAAAAATAAAGAAATGAAAGAAATTTGTTTCTTTATGAAATAAATTAACTATAATCGGCGGCATGAAAAAATTAAACCGTTACATAATCAGACAAATATTTGTGGGCTTTTTGCTGGTAACTTTCTCTCTTATGTCCATAATTTGGCTGACTCAATCTTTACGCTTTGTTGATTTAATAACCAACAACGGTATTCCTGTGAGCATTTTTGCAGAGCTCACATCTTTGCTCATGCCCAGAATTTTCACAATTTTAGCCCCGATTGCCGTTTTTGCCGCAGTATTATTTGTTTACAACCGTATGCTTTCAGATCGAGAACTTGTCGTTATGAAATCTGCCGGCATTAGCCCAATGCAATGTGCTGTTCCTGCCATTATATTTGGTATTTTAATGTCTTTCTTTAACTTATTTGTATATAACCTAGGTATTCCTTGGGCAGAACAACGCTTTAGCGAATTGCAATGGAAAGTAAAAAATGACGTTTCTCACCTTATGTTAAGAGAAGGTGAATTTACGACTTTGCAAAACGGACTAACTGTTTTTCTGACCACACATGAAAAAGATGGCTCCATCACAGGAATTATGGTTAATGATGAAAGAAACCCTAAAAGCAAAGTAACCATATCTGCAGAAAAAGGACGCATTGTTTATACGGAGAAAGGCCCAAAAATCATCATGGTTAACGGTGCCAGACAAGAAATAAACAATCAAACCAAACAATTTACATCTGTTTCTTTTGCCAGATATTCTGTAGACTTCGGTATACAAAACAATGCCAGAAAAAAAGCTGCCGGTGTAAGAGAAAGAAGCTTAAAAGAATTACTCGAAGCAAGAAGCAATCCTGAACTCAACGAAAAAGAAGCAAACCGTTTTTTGGTTGAAGGAAACAGAAGATTGTTAAACCCGTTTTTTAACCTTGTTTTTGCTGTTTTAGCATGTACTGGTCTTCTTTGCGGAAATTTCAATCGTCGCGGACAAACCAAAATTATATCAACATCTATTACAGCCATGATTATAATATTGGCTCTTGATTTATCTTTAACCAATATTGCTGTTAATAATATTTCTCTGTTAACCCTGATTTATGCAAACTTAATTCTTCCGTTATGTATCTGCATTTATTTATTAATGTTCTACAATCCGGCATTATTCAGCCGAAAAAAAGAAGTTCCAAACGAGGTTTTGAATAATGAATAAAAACTGGTTGTATATGTCAATTTTAAGCATAGGTGGCCTAAGTTTTCCGGCTATAGCACAAGAAGTTGTATATAATACAACAGATGCAGGAACACTTATTAATACATCTGAAATGGAAACTCTGCCCAAAGCAGAATTAAACCCATTAAACTTAACCAATGCGGCAGAAATTGTTTCTCCAAAGATTGAAAGTGAAGAACAAGACATTTACTTTAGTGCTAATGAAATCCAAAACGACCAAAGATTAAGCACGATTACCGCCATTGGAGATGTAAATATTGTTAGGGACAATTTGACCGTTAAAGCAGATAAAATTGTATATAATCAAAAAGATGATGTTGTAACAGCGGTGGGTAATGTTGCTTTATTAAACGACGATGGCACGATTGTTTTTTCAGACTATGTTGTCTTGTCTGATAAGATGCAAGCCGGAGAAATGGAAAACATCAAAATTTTGATGAAAGATAAAAGCCAAGTTGCTGCATCAAAAGTCAAAAAATATGCCAACGATAACAAAACGATGTACAATGCGGTTTACTCTCCTTGTGATGTTTGTACCGGAAAAGATCCATTATGGCAACTCAAAGCCCGAAAAATCAGACATAACGCTAAAGATAAAAACGTATATTACAATGATGCTTTTTTAGAGCTTAAGGGAGTTCCTGTATTTTATACACCGTTTTTATCACATCCTGACCCAACGGTTAAACGCCGTTCTGGATTTTTAATGCCTGACTTTGTAAGTAGCTCATATTTAGGTGCTGCTCTGCAACCAAAATACTTCTGGAGTATTTCTGATCAGGAAGATTTATTAGTCAGCCCTATTTTCTCAACTGATAAAGGTTTAATTTTAAGCGGTAAATATAACAAATATTTATACCGAGGAGAATTAAGTGCTGAAGGCAGCTTCATGCATGATGAAGACAAAGATGAAAGCAGAGGCAACATCTTTGCAAAAGCTCGATATGAGGTTAACGACTATTGGGTAGCTGACATGGATGTTAACTATGCCTCAGACAGAAATTATCTTAAAGATATGTCTTTAGAAAAGCAAGATGATGCTTGGTTAACATCAAGCTTAAAAATGCAAGGTTTTGATAACAGAAACTACGCATCTATTGAAAGCTATTACTATCAGCTTTTAAGCTATGATATGAAAGAATATGATGAACCAATTGTTTTGCCTTTAATGGATTATGAAAATATAAGCGATGTCGGTCCGTATGGTGCATACAGCAAAACAAATTTAAACTTTGCTTCAATATACAGAGAAGAAGAAACCAACACTCAACGTTTTTCAATGATTAACTCTTGGGTTTTGCCATATACATCACCTTATGGCGAAAAATATAGAATGGTTGCATCCGTAAAATCAGACTTATATTATGTAGACAACTACATTAATCCCGACAAAGAAGAATTTACCGGCGGTGTTGCACGTGTATTCCCTCAATTAGGCTTAGAATGGAAACTTCCGTTCATCAGAGCAACAGAAACTTCCAGACAGATTTTAGAGCCAACAATCGTAGCCGTAGCCGCTCCGAATGGTGGAAATAAGACAGACAAAATTCCAAATGAAGACAGCCAAGACTTTGAACTCGATGATTCAAATGTTTTAGACATAGACCGATATGCCGGTTATGACCGTAATGATACAGGAAGCCGCGTCAGCTATGGTTTTAACTGGAATTCTTATGGAGATATTTTTGGCAGAACATCTGCATTTTTAGCACAAAGCTACTACTTTGACAAAAATGAGGCTGTAAACAATATATCTTCTAGCGAACAAAATGAAAAAGAAGGTCATTTAAGCGATTACGTCGGTCGTATTTATGCCAATCCCTCAGATTATTTTGACTTAAATTATCGTTTCAGATTAGATAAAGATGATTTTGATTTAACATATAGCGAATTAGGAACATCTATCGGACCCAGCATCTTAAATGCTTATATTTCATATATTTACTTGCAAGATAATCAATCTTCATCTTTAATAGAAAACAGTGAACGAAAAGAATTATACACAGCATTAAGAAGTAAATTAACCAAAGATTGGAGTATTCGCGTTTATAATCGTCAAGACTTAACAGATGGCGGAGATTCATTAGAATACGGCGGTGATTTAATTTATGAAGATGAATGTACGCAATTGCTCTTCTATATGCAAAAAGACAATTCAAGCGACCCAGAATATGACGGAGATTTTGAATTTGGTGTAAACTTCTTATTGAAAACTCTTGGTGGAACAAGCAAATAATAAGGGAGTTATTTAATGAAAAAAATACTTTATTGTTTAGGTTTAACCCTTTGCTTAATAGTAAATACAAAGGCTCATGCACAAAACTCTGTTAAAATTGCGGCCATCGTTAATGGAGAGATTATTTCCAATCAAGACATTCAAAACAGAATAAACTCTTTTTTAATGACATCTCAAATTCCTCTGAATGCACAAACCAAAGAAATGATAGCGCAAAAGGTTTTGCATGGTGCGATTGATGAAAAAATCAAACTTCAAGCCGCAGAAAAAGAAGGCATTAAAATAGATGACAAAGATGTTAAACTAGCAATTAAAAACTTTGAAAAGAATAATAAAATTCCTGAAGGTGAGTTAAAAAACATCTTAAAACAAGCCAATGTTTCTCAAAAAAGTTTTGAAGAACAAATGAAGGCCGATTTGGCTTGGATTCGCTTGCTTAAAAACAAACTTCGCTACGAAGGAAACATCACCCAAAGCGAAATTGAAAAAGCTCTTGCTGATGCTAAAAAAGACTTAAACACACCAAAATATAATATTTCTGAAATATTTATCAAAAAAGAAAAAGCCAAAGATATTCAATATTTGGTAGACAACTTGAAAAAAGACCCCAGATTTGAACTTTATGCCATGAAGTTTTCAGATAGTCCAAGTGCGGCAAAAGGTGGAAATTTGGGTTGGATAAACCAAGGTCAACTTCCCGATAAATTAGAAGAAGTTATTTACGGTCTCAAAAATGGCGAAATCAGTGATGCTATCCCTATGAACGATGGTTTTTACATCATTCGCCTTAACCAAAAATTTGACCCGAAAAAAGACAAACCGACTTTGCCAAATACAGAAGAAATCAAAAACTATTTAACCAATCAAAAAATGGAAAGATTGGCTCAAAAATATTTACAAGACTTACGTGTAAATTCGGTAATAGAAATCAGAAACTAAAATGGCAGATTTAGCAAACATTATAAATGAACTTCCAAGCTTAAGAGAAACCGTTGAACTCCATGGTTTAATGGCAAAAAAAGCTCTTGGTCAAAACTTTTTATTGGATAGAAACATCACTGACAAAATCATCCGCACATCTCTTGCTGAGCAAAATAAAAAAAGCTTTGAAGGTGAATATGTTTTTGAGGTTGGCCCCGGTCCCGGAGGTTTAACCAGATCTGTTTTAAGTACAAATCCGCAAAAGTTAACCGTTGTTGAAATGGATGAGCGCTGCATTAAAATTATGGAAGAAATCCAAAATTTGGTCGGAAAAGAACGTCTGGAAATCATTAATAATGACGCTCTCAAAGAAGATTTTAGCCAATATGAAGGAAGCCCCAAAAACATTGTCAGCAACCTTCCTTATAATATTTCCGTTCCATTATTAGTGGGTTGGTTAAAAAATATTGAGAATTATGATTCTTTAACACTCATGTTTCAAAAAGAAGTTGCAGACAGAATTTGCGCTCCCACTTGCTGCAAAGACTATGGCAGAATATCCATTCTTTCTCAGCTTTTATGTGAAACAACACGCCTTTTTGATATCAATCCGAATTGTTTTGTTCCCGCACCAAAAATTTGGTCTACGGTTGTTTTATTCCGCCCTAAACATATAAACATGGATAACAAAACTTTTGCTAATTTGGAACGATTAACCAGCTTAGCTTTCAACCAAAGAAGAAAGATGATTCGGCAGAGCTTAAAGAGCATAAGCGGATTAGAAGAAAAATGCACCTCTTTAGGTTTAGATTTAACCTTAAGAGCAGAGCAAATCACTCCTGAACAATATCTGGCTTTAGCTAAGTTACTTTAATCTGCTTAAAGGGTGTAAACGCTTTACCGTATTTATTAACTTTTCAGACGTAATATGCGTATATATTTCGGTTGTAGAAATATCTTCATGACCAAGCATTTTTTGCACACTACGCAAATCTGCATCATGATTTAACAATCTTGTTGCAAACGTATGTCTCAAAACGTGAGGCGAAACCTTTTCAGGATTTAGTCCGGCTTCAAGAGCCAATTCTTTTAACGCAATAAAAAATGCTTCTCTGCTAACATGTCCCGAAGAAGACTTTACTGATGGAAACAACCAAATAGAACGTCTTCCGGCTTTCATAAAATGTTCTCTATAATTTGTATAATCTAAAACAGCCGTTTGTGCTTCTTTAGAAATTGGAATAAGACGTTCTTTACTCCCCTTACCTTTAATCAATATTTCATTTTTTTCATAATTAATACAGTTTTCGGGCAAACCCACCAATTCAGAAACACGCAAACCGCATTCAGACATCAAAACCAACATCGTTGCCATTCTTCGGGATGAAAATGAATCTTTAGCTTGAGCTGTCTTAATCAACAAAGTAAGTTCATCTTCAGTCAAAAATTTAGGCAAAGACTTATGCTGTTTAGGGCTCATTAAATAAGTCGTCGGATTCTCTTTAATTATCTTTTCAGAAAAAAGAAACTTAAAAAACTCTCTGATAGCAGAAATTTTTCGAGCCACGCTTTTGGGAGCATAATGCATATTTGTTAATTTTTGCACGACCAAAGAAACATCTTCTTCCGTAACCAAAGAAAAGTTTTTTTGATTTAAGAGTAACAAAAATTGTTCAATATCTCGCTGATAATTTTCAATCGTATTCTGAGAGGCACCACGTTCTGCCACCATCATACTCAAAAAATTTTCAACTTCAGATACCATTATTATTTATTCAAGAAAGAGTTTTCCAAAGGTTGTTCCACTTGTTCAACATGAACGGGAACTTCAGCTGTAACCACAAAACCAATCAACAAAACAATGATTAAGCCTAAAAAATAAAATAATGTTTTTGATTTTTTCTGACGCATGATATATAACCTTTAATAAATTAAAACTGTTTATATAACAGTTAACACAAAATCTATGAAAGAAAAATGAAAAAAAGTAATGATGAATAAAAAAATAGATAAAATAATTTTACTTGTCGGATTAATGGGCAGCGGCAAAACCAGTGTGGGTAAAAGACTAGCCAAAAAGCTCAATCTTCCGTTTGTCGATGGCGATAATGAGGTGGAAAAAGCATCCGGTTTATCATTAATGGATTTATTAAAATGTTTTGGTGAAACAGAGTTCAGAGCCGGAGAAATGCGTGTTATGAAAAGATTATTGCAAGGAGCTCCTTGCGTATTAGCTTCAGGCGGCGGTTCTTTTGTGGCAGAACAAACCAGAGCCTTAGCCAAAGAACACGCCCTCACAATCTGGCTAAAAGCAGATTTAGACGTTTTATACCACCGCACCGCCGGACGCAAACATCGTCCGTTTTTAATCGGCAGTGATGATCAATTAAAAAGCAAGCTTGAAAAATATATTAATGATGAATATCCCTACTATTCTGAAGCCAATATTGTGGTAGAAACCAAAGAAGAACAAGTAGACATCACGGTAAACAGAGTTATTGATGCCATAAATAAATACTTAAATCAAAACAAAGAATAAATAAAAAGGCCAACTAACTTTATTTTAGCTGGCCTTTATTTTATCAAAAAGCATAATTCAAACCCACGTTAATGGAAGCATTGGTATAATCAGAGCCAAAGGTGTAAGATGTGTTGGCATAACCGCTCCATTTTTCATCAAAGCTCATAGATCCACC
>CALXWC010000006.1 GCA_944392265.1 uncultured Alphaproteobacteria bacterium
TTTTACTTTTTCAAGAGCCGTTGAAGGCTGCATTTGTTGTTGCAGACCTAAAATCAAACTTTTTATAGCTGATGTTAGCAAGGTATTGCACGAATATATTTTATTCACATCATAACCACTTTGAATAAGTTTTTTTACATCATCTGCCGTACCCATTAAAACAATTTTATGAACTTCCTCATCACTGATTTGAGGTACTGTGTTTTGAGCATAACTTACCCCTGCATAAAAAAACACAACAAGTGCGAAGAATAATTTCATTAATCTTTTCATATTTTCCCTTCCCTAATTTGCGTGAACTTGTTTACTGTTTTCCATCAATAATTTTAAATTTATCTCCTATCTTATTAAAATTTCATTTAAAAAAAATCGCTTTGATTATAAAACATTTTTATGTATGCTAAAGAAAATCAATAATTTTTAACAAAAAGCACAGGTTTTCAATGAAATTCACACCAATCGATATAAACAACTGGAACCGAATAGAATATTTTGAACATTATCATAAAAACATTCCTTGCACCTATAGCATGACGGTCAAGTTAGATATTACAGAGATAAATAGTAAAAACAAAAATTTATATTCCACCCTGCTCTTTTGCCTTACCCAAATCATCAATCGACATCAAGAATTTCGCACTTGTTTTAACTCTGAAGGCACATTGGGCTTTTTTGATGAAATGATACCGAGCTACACGGTCTTTAACCCGGAAACAGAAACTTTTACCAGCCTATGGACAAGCGGAACCCAAGATTATGACACGTTTTATCAAGCATATAAAAAAGATGTTGCAACATTTGGCAAAAATCAAGGTCTGATTGGCAAGCCTGATATGCCGGAAAATGTTTTCAATGTATCAATGATTCCTTGGGCAAGTTTTGATGCTTTTAACCTCAATCTGCAAAAAGGTTATGACTATTTATTGCCGATTTTTACCTTTGGAAAATATTATAAAGAAAATGATAAATATTGGCTGCCTTTAAGCATTCAAGTTCATCACGCGGTGTGTGATGGCTTTCACACCTGCCGATTGATTAACGAATTGCAAGAAATGCTCAAGGCTTAATTGCAAACAAGTTGACAAAACTTTCAAAACACTATATTTTTGTCTACAGAACAAAATATAATTGTAACTAAAAAAATAACTATTATGAAAGCATTAAAACAACTATTTTCTTCTGAAAAACGCCGTGAAGAAATGAAAAATTTCAAAGCTCAATGCGAAGTGCTTGAAACAAAAGTTTCTGCTTTTCTTCAAAACAAGAGCAAAGATATCCCATCAGGAAAACTTGCCATTAGAAATTTACAACACCCTATCTTAAATAAAGATGATGCAGTTGCTTTTTTTGGCGAGTTTCTGGGAGAAGAAGTAAACAAGCATCTGGTCGCTTTAGTAAAGCTTGAGGAACAATATTCTCCTCAAAAAAACAAAATGCTGTGCTGGACTTATAAAAACTTCTTTATCCGCCTCACTGACAAAAAAGAGTATGGATACTTTGCTGATAGAATGTTCTCAAAGCTTGTCATAACCGACGAAGTTTTCAGCATTCCGGTTGCGCCTTTCACGAACTTAAAAATAAAAGTCCGTAATGAAGAAATTTTCCCTATAGACATCGTTTCTGACGAACGGGGAAAGCAAGAACGCATCAAAAAGACATTGCAAGTCTACGCAACAAAAAAGCCTTTGAGCAAAGTGCTTGAAGACATAAAATGTCTTTCCTAAAAAAAAGCGAGGTGAATTCACCCCGCTTTTTTTGTGATGATAAAGACTGCCTGAAAGCAATCTGAAAATTAGCCTTAACAATGCCGAACAGACTTCTTAGCAAAATAAATTTGGCAGATTTTCATAAAAGCCCAATCATTTGCAATTCTGATATTAACATAATCGCCATCTGAATATTGATAAAAAATCCACGTTCTTATTGCTATAAATCTTTCGTAAAGAAAATCATTTCCATGCTTTTTCATGCATATAAACTGGATAAATCCGATAATCCATGCCCAAAAAGGCAAGACCCAATATCCGGCTTTTTCTTTATAAATAAGTTTACAGCGCCACAAAATAAATTTTACATATCCGTTATAAAGCAGAGCTACAACAAACGGCACAACAAATAATGTTGCAAAAAATAATAAAACGTTTTCCATAAGGCATAAATTTAAATTATAAGACATAATTACAAAATATTATCCCTATAGTACTAAATTCACATTCAAAAAGTCAATGAAAAGTTCCTCATATATTTTCTATTACAAAAACATTCAACTTTTAATTTTGCATATATTGACAAAACTTTCAAAGTGTTATATTTTTGTCTATAAGAAAATATAATTATAAACTTAAAAATTATTTTTATATGAAACAGTTTTTTTTAGAATTTATCGGCCTAGCTATTGTTGGGATTGTTTTATCGTATATTGTTACTTTGCTTATATCCAAAGACATGGTAACATGGCAAACAATAGTCTATCCTCCTTTAATAATCTCTGCAGTTTATTGCATTGCTAAAGCTCTTGAAAATGGCTATGGAGAAGATGCCGTTGATGACTGATTGATTGTTTTTAGTTATTAACTTAAATTCATTAAAATTATGAATAAAATCGATACAATCATTTTGTTGACAACTATGATTATTGTAGTTGTTGGTTTTATTGCTTTGTTTGTCTTTCATCGTATTAAAATTTCAAAAACAAGAAAACATATTCAAGATGAGCTAAGCGGTAAAGAAGGCGTTTATGACGGTCCGTCAGGAGAACCTCTGTGGAACGGAAAACTTCCTGAAAAAGTGTATAATTACACCGAGCCGCGCTATGTTTATGAAAATTTGGTTGAAACGACGGAATTTCAACCCCAAAACGGACGCATTATCGGTTATAGAATTTCTCCAAGTTTGGTCATTCATTCACGCGTGCAACTAATTAAACCATCTTCGGTTGCGCTCTACCGTGATCGCTTTGGCGGAAAATTATTGGAATTTTCTGATGTCAAGGCACTTGTATCTGCTTGGCAAGAAGTTTCAAAATTACGAGTTACAGCGGGAGACACTCCTCTGAATGCTAAATTCATTTATGCCACTCGACGAGGCACATTGGTTATCTGCAAAATTAATAACATGACTTGGGAAGAAGCTTCTAACCTACCCAATCTTGATGTATGTTTTTTAATTTTGAAACGCTAATAAATTGAAAGTCTTGTATATTCTTGTACAAGGCTTTTTTTTGATTTTAAACTTAATAAAATCTAAAGACTCCATATTCAATAAACAAAATTTTTCAAAATTTGCATTAAAAATTGAAAAAAATTAAACATTTTCTACTTTTTTTATCATATTTTTCAGAGTTTTCCTATCTTTTGCAATAATATAGACATAATTAATTGACAAACATCATCAGTCATATAATCTGAAAATTGCGACTCAAGAAAATTTTTAAAGGAGAATAAAAATGGCTAACGAATTAAATGAAGAAGCATTACAAGAAGAAATAAACGAACAAGAAGAATATCTTGAAGAAGAGGCTGGAAATGAAAACGAACAACAAGAAAAAAATGAAAAAAAAGTTCGTATAACAATTCAAAAGCCTAATTTGTTTTTAGATGAAAATGAATACAAACAACGCCTTGTTACTGCAATAAAAGAAAATAATGCCAGCTGGGTTCAAAATATCTCCTCACAACTTGAGACGCAAAATATGGGAAGTGTGACCCCAGAAGCCATTGATGATTATATATACAAAACCAATATTCAAGAAATAACCTCTACTTCAAGAAACGCATTTGTAAACGGTGATTTAGAGACCGGTTACAATCAACTTTTGAAGTTTTGCTTATTTAATCCGGCAGAAGAAGCATATATGCAATACACTGAAGGTGATAATTTAAGTCAAAAAATTCCAACATATGTCACACAAAGATTGGGAAATTTGCCAAGTTTCAAAGGTGTTGTTGATCTTGGAAACTGCGTCTATGACATAATGGTAAATGACGGCGACGTCTATCAGGCTAACTTAAGCTACACAAAATTATGCCAAATAGAAGATCAATATTCTGATGAAGAAAAAGCAAAATTAAACTTTATTGCTTCAAAAATGTTTCTAAATATCAGTGAGCTGAAAGGTAAAGGTTTGGCTGGTTTAAACGCACAAGGAAACGAACTTGAATGCTTAAACAAGGTCTTAAATTACACTTCAGATTATAATCTGATTGTTTACAGCCAAAAAAGATTATCACCCAAAAATGATAAACTTGTGGTCAGAGCATATAAACACGCTTTAGAAAACAATAACGAACCACAAAATTTATACAATATTTGCATGGCTTTGTCTGATATTTATGCCAGAAGAGGAAGAGCAATCGGCTTTGTATACGAAGGCGGAGAAAAGAGTTTATCTTTACAAAAAGCTCAAAGATATTTGATGAATGCATATAGATATGCATCTCCGGATAATAGATTAAACGTATTAAAGAAACTATCTTCCTTGCAACTTGAAGACGGTAACACAAAAGGATGGGAAAACACCAAAACCGTTATTGCCTATAAGTTCCTGAAAGGTGAAGAACGTTGCTTTGCGCTCAACGCCATCGGAGACAAAGTAAAAAATGTTCAATATTACCAAATGGCTCTTGAAGAATGCGATAAAGCATCTTTACCTGAACCTAATAAACGTAATATTAAAGAAATCACCTATGGCAAAATGATAAAATTAATGCCGGAAGGACAAGAAAAACAACAAGCAATTCAAACGTTAAATAAACTCAGAAAAGAAAATATGCTCGAATTTAACAGTTTGTTGCTCTTATTAGGTAATGATAAACAAAAATAAAATTATTGATTAACTTGTAAAAGCCGTTATAAAAAATAACGGCTTTTATTTTTTTAGGGGAAATCATGTTAAAAAATTTATTTGCAAAAACAAACAACAAATTACAAAACTGGCTGCAATATATGAAGAAAAAAGTATGGCTTCCGATGCAAAGAAAATATAAATCGCCGCACTATCTGGCCCGCTCAAATGCTATTGGTATGGGCTTGGCCTTTGCACCCTTCCCCGGACAAATTCCTGTTGTTGTTGCTCTATGGATGATATGCAAAAGAACCAATTTTCGTTTTAGTTTATCAATTTCCGTTGCGTGGACATTTATCTCTAACGTGTTTACAAATCTCCCATTATTTTATCTTTATTACATAACCGGAAACCTGTTGTTAGGCGCAGAAAACAATTTATCTTATAATCAGTGGCAAAATATGTTTGGGCAAAATTTTGAAGAAGCCATAAAAGTTCTTGGCAGCAGATTTTTACTCGGAAGCTTATTTTATATGATTATATTTGGTTGCTTGGGATATTTCTTAGCTTTAAGAAAACAAAAAAACTAAAAGCTTGTCTTGTCTTCCAACTTATCATAACGTTTATGAATACATTGAATGGCGGTTTTGTGCACACCTTGCGTAATGTCATAATAAACAAAGCGCCCCTCTTTTCTTGAAGAAAGGAAACCATCTTCTTTCAAACGCTTAAGATACTGAGAAACTTTGAGCTGTTCACTATCAATTCCTTTAATAATATCAGACACATTGCTCTCGCCATTAAGCGTTAAAAACTCCAAAATTCGCATCTTATCAAAATTAGCAAAAAGCTTAATTCTGTTTGCTACCATCAGCGTAAAATCTTTGGGCAATAATGCTTTTTCGGAAAGATAATAAAAACTGTCTGTCATATAGGCAAAAAGCTTGCGAATACATTCAAAAATACTAGCCGGATATTCTTCATATATTTCATAATAAACAAAGATTCCTTTGCGTTTGGTTTTAACCAAATTTGCATCACGCAATTTTTTTAGGCTTTGAGAAACAAAGATTTGTTCTTCATTCAAGCTCTTAGCCAAAGCAGAAACGGAAGTTGGCCCATAGACATCCAAATATTCCAATATTCGCAAACGCAACGGATGAGAAATATATCCAATCCCGCGTACAGCTTTTTTCATAATCTCTATGGGCAACTGTTTTTCCGTCATCTGTCAAACTCTCGTTTATTTTAAATAAGGTTTTACCAAAGTATCAAACTTTTTCTCATAGGCTTCTGACCAGCCCATCATATAATCATCGCCAAAGGCAAACAGTGGCGTTCCGACCATTTGACCCAGATTATATTTTTTAGCAGCCTTAAATAAAAGCTTGTAACCATCCGGTGTTTGAACATTTATCTTTTCCATTTGCAAATCCGGATATTTTTTATTGATATAATCTTGAGCATGATGGCAATGCGGACAATAATCAGAATAGAAAAAATAGATTTTATTATTAGCAATTTCAGAATCAATTTTTGCAGCCTTTAATTCAAGTCCAACAAAAACACACAAAGCTAAAACCAATAAACCGATAATTTTTTTCATAGTCTTTATCCTATTCTATGCAACAATCGACTGCTTTTCTCACAAAAGCTTTCATTTTTGCCAAGGTTCCTGTTTTTTCTTCTTGAGGTTGAGCCACAACTTCTGCGGATTCTTCAATTTTTTTGGAAAGCTTTTTAATATCCTCTGTTTTATCTTCCAACCATTTAACATCATCCACATTGAGCATATTCATATTCAAGCCCCAGAATAAACAATACAATTCATAAGCTTGGTCAAATAATTTATAAGCTTCTTTAGGATGATTAAGAGATTGTTGCTTTGTTCCAACTTCCATCAAGCGCATGGATGAAGCCAATAAATGCTTTGAAATGCACCATACTTCTCCCTCATATGCCGGAATAACTTTTTGCATTAATTCTTTACGCATTTCTCTAATATTTTGAATCAAATCATAAAAAGAAGTTTTACCAGTTTTTGCGCCGGAAAATACCAAATGTTCTTCAATGCTGATAAGATTCATAATTGCAATAGTCAAATCTTGATCTGAAGACAAATCTTTAGGGTTAACTTTTTTAGAACTGTCAATTTTTTCAACAAATTCTTTAACGCTTTCAATTTTTTTCATCACACTTCTCCAAATAGTAAATCTTACACATATTATATTTGTAATATATAAAAATTGTCAAGTATTAAATTGCAATATTGAATAAATTTACACATAAAAAAAAGCACCTTTTCCAAGGTGCTTTTCTTAAAACTGGGGCGAACGATCGGGCTGGAGAAAAAAATAATTTCCGGTGGAAATTATTTTGACGACAGGCGCAGATTTGTTAGCTTTAAGGAACGCGACAGCGCATCCGAAAAAGCGTTACAAATCAAGTGACCGCAGCGAGTTAGAGTTTTTTTTGTAAAACTCTTACGAGCCAGACGAACCTTGGTTCGAGCCCGTCTCTGATACATAAAAAAAGCACCTTTTCTAAGGTGCTTTTCTTAAAACTGGGGCGAACGATCGGGCTGGAGGAAAAAATAATTTCCGGTGGAAATTATTTTGACGACAGGCGCAGATTTGTTAGCTTTAAGGAAAGCAACAGCGCATCCGAAAAAGCGTTACAAATCAAGTGACCGCAGCGAGTTAGAGTTTTTTTGTAAAACTCTTACGAGCCAGACGAACCTTGGTTCGAGCCCGTCTCTGATACACAAAAAAAAGCACCTTTTCCAAGGTGCTTTTCTTAAAACTGGGGCGAACGATCGGGCTCGAACCGACGACAACCGGTACCACAAACCGGGGCTCTACCAACTGAGCTACGTTCGCCATTAACAGAAGTGCTTTTACTAAAAAAAATAATCAAAGTCAAGTAATATTTTATGAAAAAAATTAACAATTTATTTTCATTTTGCATTTATAATATTTTTAATTTTGGTATACAGAAGCGTCAAATCAATCGAATCTAGCAAGGTAAATAAGATGAATAACAAGAAGATATCCATAGTAAAAACAAGTATTTGCAGCTTTATATTGGGCATTATGGCTATAAGTAACGCCCATGCAAGCGTATCTTCTATTCTTATTGATGCAGAAACCGGAAAAGTATTATCAGAAAGCAATGCCGATGAAAGACGTTATCCGGCATCTTTGACCAAGCTCATGACCTTGTATATAACTTTTGACGCATTAGAAAACGGCATCATCAAATGGGATGACAAATTGCCTGTTTCTCGTAAAGCTGCCAATATGGCTCCTTCCAAAATCGGTGTTAAAGCAGGAGAAAAAATCAGCGTTAAAGACGCTGTTATGGCATTAATTGTTAAATCTGCCAATGACTGCGCCGTTGTTTTGGCAGAAGCTTTAGGATATTCTGAAGAAAACTTTGCCAAAACCATGACACATGTTGCCAAAGAACTTGGCATGAAAGACACCACATTTTACAATGCTTCCGGATTACCAAACCGCAATCAAAAAACCACAGCTCGTGATATGGCTCTTTTAGGCGGTGCGTTATATCATCACTTTCCACAATATTACAAACTTTTTTCCACCAGAAAATTCACTTATAAAGGTAGAACCATTTATACCCATAACCATCTTTTGAAAAATTTCAAAGGAGCAGACGGCATGAAAACCGGTTTTACCAACGCAGCCGGATTTAACATTGTGACTTCAGCCCACAGAGACGGAAATCGCGTTATTGCCGTAACCATGGGACACAGAATGTTAAAACAAAGAGATAAAAAAGTTGCTTCTTTAATGGAAAAAGGCTTACAAAAACTTGCCTTGAACCAAACTCAAGAAGAAATAAAAGTTGCTCAAGAACAAAACAGCTACAAAAATGAAGTAAAAGAACAAATTGCCGATAATAGCTTAACGGTAAATAACAGCAACGAGATTTACAATTGGGGTGTTCAGGTCGGAGCATTTTCAAATTATGCCAAAGCCAGAAATTATGCACAAAACATCAAAGAAAAAATTGCTTCACAATCAGAGCAAACAATCGTTGATGTAGAGCCGATTCAAAACGGTGGCGCAGTTGTTTATCGCTCCAAAATAATCGGTTTTGAGAAAAAAGAAGCAAAAAACTTGTGCAACCACTTGAAAAAATCACACAAATCTTGCATAGTCATAACTGTAAACAATTCGGAACTGACTTTAGCTAATAAACTCTAATGACACAAGATATCAATACAAAAAAAGCACATATCATTGTAATCAGCAATGAAAAAGGCGGCACGGGAAAATCCACAATATCTATGCATCTGGCCATAAAACTGATGCAAGAAGGTTTCAGTGTGGCAACTTTTGACTTGGATGGACGCCAAGGCAGTTTATCCAAATACATTGAAAACAGACGCAAATTTTGTGAACAACAAAACATTAATTTACCGATTCCCGAGCATACAAAGATATCTCCTGAAGAAAATCCCTATTTACATGCTCAAGCCAGAGATTCTTTAGCATCTCAGATTCGTCAAAAAAGCAACTCTTATGATGCAATCATTTTAGATACTCCCGGTACAAAGAATTACCTGTTTGAAGAAGCTCATAAATATGCTGATACGGTAATTACCCCGATTTCAGATAGCTTAATAGACTTAAATGTCATTGCCGATATTGATTATCAAACCAACCGCGTATTAAAACCGGGTCATTATTCCAACTTTATCTGGGATATCAAAAAATATATGGCCTCCCAAGGCAAACCTTACTTAAACTGGATTGTAACCGGCAACCGTTTATCCAGCTTCAACTCCAAAAACAAAACAGCAATTTTTGCTCATTTGGAACGTTTGTCCAAGATATATGGCTTCAGATTATTTTCCGGCTTAAAAGACCGTGTTATATATAAAGAGCTCTTTTTGGAAGGTTTAACGGTTTTAGACATGGGTACACCGGCGCTAAAATGCAAAATGACCGTATCCCACATTGCCGCCAAAAGAGAAATCAATGCTCTTGCCGAATTTATATCTCCGGAAGAATAAAATGATTTTATAAGTAGATAAGTTGAATGAACACTTGTCTTTATAAGCAAAAATGATATCTTCACATATATGCAATAATTATTGGAGGCAAGAATGTTACAAACGATTCAAACAACGCCATTTTCAGATCAAAAGATGGGAACCGGTGGTTTGCGCAAAAAAACAAAAGTAATGATGCAACCACATTATTTTGAAAACTTTATTCAAAGTATCTTTAACACAATCGAAAACTTAAATAAAAAAACATTTGTTGTCGGCGGAGACGGTCGTTTTTATAACGAAATTGCCATCCAAAAATTTATCAAGATGGCCATTGCCAACAATGTATCCAAACTCATCATCGGTCAAAACGGATTATTATCCACACCTGCCTCCTCCAATATTTTGTTAAAATATAAAACAGATGGAGGATTTGTATTTTCTGCCTCACACAATCCAGGCGGCATCAATGGTGACTTTGGTGTAAAATATGCCAACGAAACCGGTGGTCAAATTCCAACCAGCATCAGCGATAAAATATATGCTATTTCTAAAACGATTACTGAATTTAAGTTTTATGAAATGGAAGATATTGATTTAAGTCAATTAAGAAAATTCAAAATCGAAAATACTGAAATTGAAATTATCGATTCGGTAAAAGATTATGTTGAAATGATGCAAAACATCTTTGATTTTGAAGCCTTAAAAAATCTGTTTGCTCGCGGTTTCACTATGAAGTTTGATGCCTTTAATGCTGTAACAGGACCTTACGCGCAAAAGATTTTTGAAGACATTTTGGGTGCAGCCAAAGGCAGCGTTATCAACTATAATCCGCTTCCTGATTTTGGCGGCAAACACCCTGACCCGAATTTAACTTATGCAACCGAGTTATTAGAAATTATGAACACACCGAACTCTCCTGATTTTGGTGCAGCCAATGACGGAGACGGTGACAGAAATATGATTTTGGGCAGAAACTTCTTTGTTTCACCTAGTGATTCTTTAGCTATTTTAACAGACTATCACAAAATCATTCCGGCTTACAAAAACGGCATTTACGGTGTGGCAAAATCATGCCCAACCTCAACCGCCGTCGAAAGAGTAGCCAAAGCGCTTAACCTTCCTTATTATGAAGTTCCAACCGGATGGAAATATTTTGTAAACTTAATGGATTCTAACAGAATAACCCTGTGCGGTGAAGAAAGCTTTGGAACAGGCTCCAGCCACATTAGAGAAAAAGACGGTATCTGGGCCGTATTATTCTGGCTCAGCATCATTGCCAAAACAGGAATGAGTGTTGAAGAAATCACCAGAGATCACTGGAAAAAATACGGAAGAAGCTATTATTTAAGATTTGACTTTGAAGGTCTGGAAACCGAAGTCGCAGACAAATTGATGCAAGATTTGGAAGCAAAACTCCCCAAACTTGCCGGATTAAAATTTGATGACTTTAAGGTAGAAACGGCTCACCCGTTTGTTTACAATGATCCTGTTGACAAGAGCTCTACCAAAAACGGTTTAATCGTCAAATTTGAAGATGGCTCTCGCATTGTATACAGATTATCCGGCACGGGAAGCAGTGGTGCTACGTTGCGTGTATATCTCGAAAAATATAGCAAAAACCGTTTGAATGAAGCACCCAGACAAATGTTGGATAATTTGCTTGCCATTGCAATGGAAATTGCTGAAATAACTCAAAGAACCGGAAAAAAAGAGGCTGATATTGTTACTTAAACATACAATATATTTTGGCATTATAACATTTTTGAGCTTGCTTGCATATAAGGCAAATGCAGGATTGTATGGTTTTACTCAAGCAAACCCTTATAGCAAGCAAGAGCTCAATTCTCAATCGCAGGACTTTCCTGAACAAATCAACAATTATCGTGATTTGATGAGAGAAAATGTTATTATGCTTTCTCAATTTGCCAAAAGTCAAAATCCACAATTTGAGATATTGGTTCATGAAGCATTGCCTTTGTTAGAAGATGATATCTGGGAATATCATTTGAACGATTACAATCTGTCTAGAAAAAACGGATATACGGAGGATAATGACAGCTTATTATCCTTACAAGAAAATTTACATCCCAAAAATTTTCAAAACTTAAAAGAAAAATACATCCAAAACATAGACGCCATTGTAATTAATAATTATCTTTGCCAAGATAAGCAATATACCGTTCCTCAAGACAAAAGACTGGTTAGTATTGAATATTGCCCGCAAAAAGAAATTTCGCCCCAAACAGCATTAAGCTATATAATTACTGACAGCCAATATGCTTTCAAAGACATAAAACATCAGCCAGCATTTGAAATGAACGCACAAAATATCAGCTCTGTTCAAGATGCTAAAAATATTGCTTTTGTCTTAGACACATCCAGATTCAAAAGCGAATATGACTTTTTAACCGAGCTCAATAATTCTAACTTTGATGTCATAGTTATATCTCCGTTCTTTCAAGGAAAGCCATTAAGCAAAGAAGAAATCAATCACTTAAAATATAAGAAAAACGGAGCCACACGCAAAATTTATGCGGCTATAAACGTTTCAGAAGCAGACCCTACCAAGTTTTATTGGAAAAAAGATTGGAAAGTTGGTAATCCCGCTTGGTTGGTGCGTCCGTCTTTGGTTGATGAGCAAGGAATTATCACCCAATATTGGAATCCTTCATGGCAAAAAATCTTGTCTGCGCACTTCAAAGGCATAATGGATTTAGGCTTTGACGGAGCCTTTTTAACCGGATTGGAAAATTATCAACATTTTGAAAAAATAACCCCCTTGGAATAAGAGATAAAAAACATGAATGAATTAGAAGTTTTAGAAATATCAAGAGATGCGGTATTCACGCTATTAAAGGTTGTTTCTCCTATTTTGCTTGTTGCCTTATTTTTAGGATTAATCGTTGGTATTTTTCAGGCCCTGACCCAAATTCAAGAAATGACATTGGCATTTGTTCCCAAAATTATTGGAGTTTTTGCCACCATCATTATCTTGTTTCCCTTTATGCTTAATCAAATGAAAGGCTTAACAGACGGCTTGTTTGATAAAATTGCAAACGGTGGTTAAAACAAAATGACGCAGCTTTTTAATCTGGAACTTTACAAATTTTTGCTCATATTTTTAAGGTTCGGCAGCGCCATGATGTTGATGCCCGGATTTTCAGCCGGGTATGTCGGCACAAAATTCAGACTATGCATTGCCTTAAGCATCAGCTTGCTTTTAATACCTTTTTTGTCAGACAAATTGCCTAATGTTTCAGATAATTTCGGAACGAACCTGTCTATTTTGCTCATTGAAATTACCTATGGTGTTTTTATAGGAATTTTTATGCAAATTTTGATGTTTGCCATAGATTTAGGTGGCAACTTAGCCGGACAAGCCATTGGTTTTTCCAATGCCCAAATGTTTGATCCGGCATTTAATCAACAATCTATCATCATCAACACGTTTTTAAGCTTAACCGCCTTAACCATCATATTCATAACCGACTTACATCATCTGATGTTAAGTGCCGCCATAGAAAGCTATTCAATTTTGCCTGTTGGCGGAGAAATTATGACACAAGACATTGCCAAAACAATTGCGCAAGTAGTCAATAAAAGCTTTATCATCGGCTTTAAGTTAGGCTCCCCTTTTGTGGCTTTTGCCATAGTTTTTTATGTTGGAATGGGGCTTTTATCTCGCTTAATGCCACAATTAAACATATTCTTTTTATCAATGCCTTTGCAAATATATTTAGGCCTTGGCTTAGTTTGCATCACATCATCTACAATCATAATATGGTTTTGCAAGTATTATGAAGATGCATTGCAGATGTTTTTGAAATAGGAGGAAATCATGGTCGCACCCGAAGATGATGATGAAGCCTCCAAGACGGAAGAACCGTCGGAACGAAAGATAGAAAAAGCCAAAGAAGAAGGTGATATTGCGGTATCTCAAGATGCCAAAAGTTTTATTATGTTTTTAGCCATGTTAGCGGTTGTCTGGATGGTTGTTCCGTTGATGTTTCGCTGGTTTTATGAATTTAGCTTAAAATTTGTTGAGCTTCCGGATCAATTACCGACGGATGTAGCCGGAATTCAAAGACTATTCATCAGCTGCGGCGTCGCTTTGCTCAAAATATTAAGCATACCCTTCCTTATTTTTATTGTCTTTGGTATCACCGCGAGCATTTCTCAAACCGGCTTTATTTATGCCCCCAAAAAGTTGGAACCAAACTGGAATAAGTTAAACATTTTTGCAGCATTGCCCAACTTTATCAACATGAAAAAAATCGTAGAGAGCCTTAAAGGTCTTATCAAAATCTCTATCATCGGTTATGTAAGCCTGATTGTTGTCACCCCATATATAGACAAGACCAACCTACTCCCGACAATGAGCAACATTGGTATTTTACGCTTCATACATAAGTTGGTTGTGCTCTTGATTTTTACCGTTGTTATTGCCATTTTTGTATTAGCTGTTGCCGATTATCTTTATCAGCGTTATACTCACTTAAAAAAATTAAGAATGACCAAACAAGAACTCAAAGAAGAATACAAACAAACAGAAGGAGACCCTATTGTCAAATCACGCATCAGACAAGTCAGAATGGAAAGAGCGCGCCATCGTATGATGGAAAACGTGCCCAAAGCCGATGTGGTTATTGTCAACCCGACGCATTATGCTGTAGCTCTTGAATATAAGATGGAAAAAATGGATGCGCCGGTTGTCGTTGCAAAAGGTATAGATTTTTTGGCTTTGCGCATTCGTGAAGTTGCCGAAGAGCATGAGGTTCCGATTGTAGAAAATCCACCTTTGGCGCGTGCTCTTTTTGCCAGTGTTGAAATAGACCAAACCATTCCGCCAGAACATTTTAAAGCCGTTGCAGAGGTTATCAGTTATGTTATGCAGCTCAAGAATTCATAAACGTCCGGACAAACAATTGAAAAAATATTTGATAATGCTTGCCTATGCATTGGTAGCACTATCTTTGAGCATTATTGCTTTGTTTGTATATCCTGAATATTTTATGGCACTGGTCTTGTCTATCATTGCATTGATAATTTTAAGCCTGCTGATAACCATAAAAACACTTAATAGCGCCGAAAAAGCCATGAGTTACGGTGGCTTAGCCAATGAAATTATTCGTAATGATTTTGAAATTGAAAGAGTGGAAAACTCCTCCGGAGAAGCAATCTTACAAAATTCTCCGGCAGAAGATTTGTTCCATCAATATCCGGTTTTAAGCTTTTTAGAACACTACATATCCAAACAAGAAAACAATGAAACCGCTTTGCAACAAATCAAAAATGCTTGCAACAACTTAGCCTCCACCACGGTTACTTTGGCTCTGCATTTAACGGAAGATAATAAAATATTTAACAATGATGAATGGTTTGAAATAAGCGTAAAACCAATATATCTGAAAAAAACAGATATCTTTAACGGCCCCTTTTCCATAAAAAAAATAAAAAAAGACGCCTTTTTATACTGGCATATTAAAAACATTACGGCCCAAAAAAATATGGATAGCATTTTCCAACATGAAAGCAAATCTTTGCACGATTTTTTGGATTATTTGCCCATTAGTTTATATATTTGTGATGAAAACAGCAAAATAGAATATGCCAACCATGCTTTATCTCGCTTCTTAAATTGCAAAAGAGAAGAATTAAACGGCAAAAACCTGACAGACTTTATGCCGAAATTTTCACGTATTCCAGACAAAAAAGAACAGTGGAACGGCATCATCTATTTTAACAACAAACCCAACACCACCACTGAAACTTTGGTTTATCAAGAAAGATTTAAGGAAGAAAATAAACTCAAAGCCAGAGGTGTTATTGTTGACAATATTCCAACCGATGCTGAATTGAAAAATAACCTAAACAATGCATTTGACCAAATAAGCTGGCTGTTTAACAATGCTCCGGTCGGAATTTTATATTTGGATGCAAACGGCAATATATCAAGACTAAATACGCAAGCTTCCGAATTCTTAGAAGCAGGAAGCTTGGCCGAAAATTTGATAAATAAAAACATATTTGACTTCATCCAACCAGAAGATCAGGAAAATCTTCTTAAAGAAATAAAGAACACATATTCTAAAGATCATCAAAATACAAGCATAGATGTTCATATCAAAAATTCGGAAGATGTAAAAATTGCCCAATTTTATCTTTCTCCGATGCAAAAAATTCACAGCATTCATAGCTCGGAAAAGGAAGGTATTGTTGTCTATATCATAGATGCCACCAAACAAAAATCTTTGGAAGTTCAATTTGCCCAAGCTCAAAAAATGCAAGCTGTCGGACAATTGGCCGGTGGTGTTGCGCACGACTTTAATAACCTTTTGACGGCCATGATTGGTTTTTGTGACCTTTTGTTACAAAGACACGGCGTCGGCGACCCTTCTTTTGCAGATTTAATCCAAATCAAACAAAATGCCAACCGCGCAGCCGGATTAGTCAGACAATTATTGGCTTTTTCAAGAAAACAACCCTTAAAACCCAAACTCATCAACATTACGGAAAACTTTACCGAATTAAACCATATGTTAAAACGAATTTTGGGCGAGCAAATCAGCTTAAAGTTCTACCATGGTTCAGATTTAGGTTTTGTCAGAGTAGACCCTGTTCAGTTTTCACAAGTGATTATCAACTTGGCGGTCAATGCCAAAGACGCCATGAAAGGAAATGGCACATTAACTATCTCTACGCATGTTGAGATTATGAATGAGCCATATCATTTCGGCTCAGATGTTGTCCCTGCCGGAGAGTTTGTTGTTATTGATGTAAAAGATACCGGATGCGGAATTCCTAAAGAAAACCTCACCAGAATTTTTGAACCGTTCTTCTCAACCAAAGAAAACGTTGTCGGCTCTGGAACAGGTTTAGGATTAGCCATGGTTTACGGTATCGTTCAACAAACCAAAGGCTTTATTAAGGTAGAAAGTACAGTCAACGTGGGAACAACCTTCTCTATTTATTTGCCAAGAGTAGATAATGATACCGAAGACCAAGAACAAGCTCCTCAAGCACAAGATATTGTTGTAAATAAAGACGGCACCCCTATTTTAACCGTACAAGAAACGGTAAAAGCTCCTGTTGCCATTAATGAAAAATTGATTTTTGGCTTAAATGTATCTTCTTCCATTGACCGTAAAGAAAACACTAAAGATGCCAACAACACGCGCATTCTTTTTGTTGAAGACGAAGATTCGGTTAGAACATTTGCTTTGCGTGCTTTGAAGAAAAAAGGCTATGATGTGGTTGGTTGTAACTCTGCCGAAAATGCCTTAGAACAATTAGCACAAGACACAAACTTTGACTTACTCATTACCGATATGGTTATGCCCGGAAAAACCGGTGCCGAATTAGCCGCCATTGTTAAAGAAAAAATACCGAACATCAAAGTTATTTTGGCATCCGGATACTCTGAAGAAATTGCCAAAAGAGAACTTTCTGAAAAAGAAAATTTTGAATTTATGGCCAAGCCGTTTAGTTTGGGAGACTTGACTGCAAAAGTTTTTGATGTATTAAATAAAGATACAAACAACTAAGGTCAAACCAAATGAATCATACAATAACACAATTGCCACTGGAATTACCGCATAGACCGGCTTTAGGTAAGGAAGATTTTTTAATCTCTCCTTGCAACAAAGAAGCCGTTATGGCAATTGACCTCTGGCCGCAATGGGAATTTTTTGCGCTTTGCATTTATGGTAGTGAAGGCTGCGGCAAAACACATTTAGCAAACGTGTTTTCAAACCGTGTCAGCTTATTGACCCATTACCCGTACAAAATTCCTAACATCAAAGCAAGTCAGGTGAAGGTTGACAATATATATGATTTATTTCAAGAAAACTCCTGCCTCATTGTTGAGGATTTAGATACCAACGTCAATGAAGAAGCCCTCTTTCATTTGTATAATCTATACAGAAATGAAGGCGGCAACATCTTGTTTACATCTCAGCAAGCACCTGCCAGATTAAACTTCAAATTAAAAGATTTGCAATCTCGCTTAAATATCATTCCGTCAATTGAAATCAAAGACCCTGACGATGAGTTACTTTCAAGCTTGCTTATAAAGCTGTTTATGGATAGACAGATTAATATCTCTCCTGAAATTATTTCTTACCTATTGAAGAATATGCAACGCTCTTTTTCATATGCAAGAAAGATTGTCGCTGAGATTGATATGATTTCTCTTGCACAAAAAAGAGCCATAACCACTCAACTGGTGAAAGAGGCTATGAACTCTTTAGATAATGATCCTCAAGGTGAATTATTTAAGTTTGATTAAGCGTTAAAATTCAAACCCCAATCTTTATATCTGGCCGGGTCGTCAATCCAGTTTTCTCTGACTTTAACAAATAAGAACAAATGGACACGATCTTCTAAAAGCTCTTCAATTTCTTTGCGTGCGGCTTGACCAATTTTTTTAATCATACTACCGCCCTTACCCAAAACAATCACTTTTTGGCTATCGCGCTCCACATAAATTGTAATCTCGGCTCTGACACTTCCGTCTTCTCTTCTTTCCCATAATTCAGGCTCAACGGTCAAGGCATAAGGTAATTCTTGTCTTAAGTATAAGAATAATTTTTCACGCACAATTTCAGCTGCCAATAATTTTAACGGCATATCTGAAATTTGCTCTTCATCATAATACCAAGGGCTTTCAGGTAAGTTATCTGCCAAATATTTATAAAAATCTTCGATTTGTTCACCGGTCAAGGCCGAAACCATAAAGGTTTCTTTAAAGTTTCCGGCTTGGTTTAATTCAGCAGACAAGGCAAGCAACTTTTCTTTAGCAATTAAATCAATTTTGTTAAGCAACAAAACCGCACTGATTTTATTCTTATTGAGTTTTTGCACAATTGCTTTGGTTTCATCATCAAAACCACGTTTGGCATCAACTACCAAAACAACAATATCAGCGTCGCCGACACCGCTCCAAGAAGAAGCAACCATAGCTCTGTCTAATCTTCTTTTCGGTTTAAAAATCCCCGGCGTATCAATAAAAATAATCTGTGTATTTTCAAAAATACCAATACCTTTCACTTGAGTTCTGGTTGTTTGAACTTTTGGTGAAACAATAGAAACTTTTGAACCGACAAAGTTATTGGTAACGGTTGATTTTCCGGCATTAGGAGCACCGATTAAAGCCACAAATCCGCAACGAGTTTGAGAATTTTGAGAATTTATGTCGTTCATTTTTTCTCCAATTTCTTCAACATTTTTGCAGCGGCTTCTTGTTCAGCAAGTTTTTTATTTCTACCCTCGCCTATTTCGGGAGCAACTTTTTCCAAATTAACGGAGATATAAAAGATAGGCTCGTGTTCACTTCCTTCTCTTTTTTCCAGTTTATAAACCGGCATTCCCAAACCTTTGGCATGAGAAACTTCTTGCAACTTTGTTTTGGCATCTTTAGGCGGTTCCATATTTTTATCAATCAAATCGCGCCAATGATGTTGAACAAAGCTCATAGCTTGCATGCAACCGGCATCTAAATAAATTGCACCGATAACAGCTTCGCAAACATCACACAACACATTTTCATTATGACGAATATCTTCATCGCTCACAATCATATATTCATCCAAGTGCAAAATTCTTGCTACCATGGCAACCGTTTCTTTGCATACCAAAGCCGTATGTCTTTGCGACAAACTTCCCTCTGGTTCATGCGGAAAAATATTGATGAGTAAAGAAGCAATGGTCAAGCCCAATACTCTATCACCCAAAAACTCTAATCTTTCGTAGTTTTTATCAACATCGGAAGAAAAACTGCTGTGCGTTAAAGCTTGTTTGAGCAAGGCTTTATTTTTATATACATAGCCTAAGTTTTTCTCAAGGATATCAATTGTTTTTTGTTCCATTTTGCGCTCCTTGAACTAACTTATCTTATCAAACAATCTGTCCCAACGAATTTTTTTGGGCCATGTCCAAGGCAAATACCAAGCACCCTCATCATTATGAGAATAAAATAAAAAGCGTGCTTTTCCGATTAAATTTTCAGCAGGAACAAAACCAACACTGACACGACTATCATCAGATTGATCTCTGTTATCTCCCATCATAAAATAGTTATCTTTAGGGATGGTTACTTCAGGCATATCATCAACCATTTCGAAGTCTGAAACTTCTATAATATTGTGCTTTTTACCTTCAGGCAAAGTCTCAATATATTGGTTAAATCTTTTAGCATTTCCATTTTCGTCTCTTAAAACAAAATCTTCAATTTTTTCACGTTCAAGCATTTTTCCGTTAATATACAAACGTCCTTTTTCCATCTTGATTTTATCACCCGGAAGTCCGATAACACGCTTGATAAAGTCTGTTGAATTATCTTGAGGAAACTTAAATACAACTACATCTCCTCTTTGTGGTCTATCATCCCAGATTCTACCATCAAACAATGGTAAGCTGAATGGGAAAGAGTGCTTGGAATATCCATATGTATATTTTGAAACAAAAAGATAATCCCCAACATACAAGGTCGGATACATTGAACCTGACGGAATACGAAATGGTTCAAATAAAAATGTTCTGATAACCAATGCAATAAAAATAGCAATAACAACTGTTTTTATTGTTTCTAAAATGCCTTCATCTTTTTCCATATTTACCTCTATTAAAAACAAGAAAAGACACCTCTTTAGAAATTATTTTATCTCAAAAAAATATCTAACGAGGCATCACTTCTCACATACTACTCATAATTTCCGAGATAGCAACAAAAATTTATCCAATTAACAAAGTTTTAGATTATTTTTTTCTAATTTGACCAATCAGGTTTTCAAAAGGAATAAGTCCCAAACCGCCACGACTGTCTTCAGATTGATCGCGGTTATCTCCCATAAAGAAATAATATCCCTCGGGAACTTGAAATTCTTCGATATTATCAAGAAATTTATCATCAGAAATTTCAATAATCGAATGTGTTACGCCATTAGGTAAAGTTTCTTTATAATGAGAAAAATTAAAAGTCTTATTGCGTCTGTCTGTATATGAATATTCTCCCACATATGTTCTGGGTACAATTTTACCATTAATATACAATCGCCCATTTTCAAGCTTAATTTTATCATTCGGTAAACCGATTAAACGCTTCACAAACGCCCATCTTGCTTTGGGATGATTTGAACGAAAGACAATAATATCTCCTCTTTTGGGTTGCTTTGGGAAAAGTCTTATTCCTTCTAAAAAAGATATGTTGAACGGAAGGGTAAATCGTGAATATCCATAGTCAAATTTGGTCACAAAATCCCATTCTTCGGAAGACATTGTCGGCAACATCGAAACCGAAAAAATTTTATATTTTTCAAAAACAAAAACTTTTAAGATAAAAGATATAAAGACACCTAAGAAAACCACTCTGAAAATTTGCCACAATCGAAATTTCCAGCTTTTCTTCATTAGATTCTCTCAATCACCACATAAGCCTGAGCCCATGGATAATCATCAGACATAGAAACATTAATATTAATGTTTCCGCTCTCACACAAACTTTGTGCTACCATCAAAGCACCACCTGACAATTTTATGGTTGGTTTGCCTGATTGCAAATGTTTAATCTCAATATTGCGCCAAAAAACACCTTTTCTAAAACCTGTTCCCAATGCTTTGGAGCAAGCTTCTTTGGCAGAAAATCTTTTTGCTACCATAGAAGCATATTCCCTTTTAGAAACATTTTTTCTTCTGTTCATTTCGGCAATTTCATCTTTAGTAAAGATTTTATGCATAAAATGCGTACTATATTTTTCAAGTGTATCTTCAATTCGAGAAATATTTGCTATATCACAACCAATACCGACAATCATAACATCCTCTTTCTAATTTATTGATTTGCTCTGGAAACATAAGATACCACTTTAGACGCGCGCAATGCCGTAATAATATCTGTTAAATGCTTCAAATTTTTAACTTCAACATCCACCAAAAGTTCAAAATAACTAATTGTTCTGTTTACAATATTTAAGTTAGAAATATTTCCTTCATAACGGGCAACCATATTTGAAAATTCGCCCAAAGCACCTGGTTCGTTGGCAAGCATAACTTTTAAGCGTCCGGTGTAAACACCGTCTTGAGTTGCTTCTTCACCCCAAGAAACGTCCAACCAACGTTCCGGCTCATTTGAATATTTTTCCAACTGTTTACAATCTATTGTATGAATAGCCACACCCTTACCCGTAGTCACAATACCTACAATTCTATCCCCCGGAAGAGGATGGCAACAACCTGAAAAATGTACAGCCATTCCTGGAATAAGGCCGTTAATTTTCATATTTTCTTTTTTGCTTTTACTTAAGGTCTTTTTAAATACAGGTTTAAGTGAATTAACCACTTTTTCCAATTTTGATTGTTTATATGCCGGATAAATGGCTTTCAAAACATCCCAACCGCTGACTAAACCTTCTCCGACTTTTGCATAAATATCATCAATTGATTCTGCTTCAAAATTGGGCAATACATTAACTAAAGATTTTTCTGAAAACTCTAAATTTTCACCCTTGAACAAACGTTCCAACGTCTGTCTACCCATAGTAATAAATTGTTCTCTCTTATGAGCTCTCACATAACGGCGAATTGCCGCTTTTGCTTTTCCGGTAACAACAAATCTATCCCACTCAGGGGATGGGTGTTGTGCTTTTGAGGTCAAGATATCAACTTGATCACCATTTTGCAAAACAGTGCGAAGCGGCTTGATTTCTCCATTAATTTTGGCGCCGACACAGGTATTACCTACAGAGGAGTGAACGGCATAAGCAAAATCCACCGGAGTTGAGTTAATAGGCAAGCCGATTAAATCGCCTTTTGGTGTGAAACAGAAAACCTGATCATTATACATCTCAAGCTTTGTATTTTCCAAAAACTCTTCAGGGTTAGAAGCTTGTTCCAAAATTTCCAACAATTCTCTAAGCCATTTGAAGTTTCTGCCGACAACTCTTTCACCTTGTTTATAAGCCCAGTGAGCAGCCACACCTTTTTCTGCCACTTCATGCATTTCATAAGTGCGGATTTGAATTTCAATTCTGGTATTTTCAGGGCCGATAACACCGGTATGAATAGACTTATATCCATTGGGTTTTGGGGTAGAAATATAATCCTTAAAGCGGCGCGGAACCATATGATATTTACTATGGACAATACCCAAAGCCTGATAACAGGTAGCCACATCATCAACGCAAATTCTAAAGGCCATGATATCGCACAATTGCTCAAAAGAAGCATTTTTTTGTTGCATCTTACGCCAAATGGAATATGGGGTCTTTTCTCTTCCGGTAATGGTAGCCTTAATACCGTTTTCTTCCATATCTTTTTGCAATTGAGATATGATTTTCGGAACCAAGCTATTGCCTTGTTCTCTTAAAAAATTCAAACGAGCGACAATAGAATCATGAGCTTCTTTATGCAATTCGGCAAAAGCAATTTCTTCCAACTCGCTTTTAACCTCTTGCATACCGATACGTTCTGCTAAAGGAGCATAAATATCCAAAGTTTCTTTAGCAATTCTGGCTCTTTTTTCAGGAGCACAAAAATGCAAAGTACGCATATTGTGCAAACGGTCAGCTAATTTAATTAATAAAACGCGAATATCTTCAGACATCGCGAGCAATAATTTTCTAAAATTTTCTGCTTGTTTTTTGTTAGCGGATTTTTGTTCAATCATGGCCAATTTGGTCACGCCGTCAACAATCTGAGCCACTTGATCACCAAACAAGCTCTTAATTTCTTCAATAGTTGTATCTGTATCTTCAACCGTGTCATGTAAAAGACCGGCAACAATAGATGCGCAATCAAGCTTAAACTTGGTAAGAATACCGGCAACTTCCACCGGATGAGAGTAATACGGGTCGCCGGAGGCACGCAATTGCGCACCATGTTTTTTCATGGCGAATACATAGGCTCGGTTCAATGCATCTTCATCGACATCCGGGTCATAAGATTTTACTAAATCAACTAATTCATACTGTCTTAACATTGAACCTCTAAAACCTCTATAAAATAACAACGATAACTTCTGTTAGCATATAAAACTTTTGCTGATACTACAACAAAAAAAAATAAAAATTATGTTAAAAATACATAAAATAAGCTTATATGGAGCATCAAACAGACATAAAAAAAGAGAGGCAATGCCTCTCTTTATCAAAATTGATATGATAAATGATTATTCTTCATCATAATCATCAAAATCGCCGCCCATATCCGGACCGTCACCATAACCCGGCTCATCATCAAAATCCAAGTCGGCATCAGCGTCACCTTCAGCATCAAAATCAATATCTGCATCGTCTTCGCCATGAACTTGCATAGCTTCACCGATATCTGCATCAGAAAGCAAGCCGGAGAATTGTTCATCCAAATCAGACAATTCTTTTTCAGCGGCAACAATTTCCATCTCTTCTTCTTCAGGCTCTTCAACTTCAACATATTTTTGCAAGCCCATAACCAAAGACTTTTGCAATTCTTCAATGCTGACGGTTTCATCAGCAATTTCTCTCAATGCAACAACCGTGTTTTTATCATTATCTCTGGGAAGAGTTAAAGGAGCACCGGAAGCAATATCCTTAGCTCTTTGAGCTGCCACCATCAACAATTCATAACGATTTGGAATTTTATCAATACAATCTTCTACTGTTACGCGAGCCATAATATTTCACCTTAAATTAAAAGCTAAATAAACAAAATTACACTACTTATACATAAGCTTATTTTGAAATGCAATAAAATTTTGCAAAAAAAATACAAAAAACATATTTAAGTCTATGATTTTATTTATATTAATAATGCATAGCAATCGGATTACCCACTAACATGAAATCCATTTTTTTGAATTTTTCTTTCAAAATTTTGCGATTCTTTTTCACCTCGATTACATCGCTCATCGGCGCCTTATACATTTCAAGAATTCCTTGCATTGTTGAAAGCTGAAACATTTGCGCATCAAAATTATAGCGTCTGACTTCAGGCAAATAATATCCCCTTGAAAAAGCTTTCAATTCGAGCAAAGTTTTGCGATTAACTTGCCCTACTCGATAAGCTTTAATAGTTTTATCACAAGTATAGGCCCAAGATTTTAAATCAAACCCTTTGGGTGCCACAATTTTTAAAAACTCAGTCTCTTTTTTTGGGCCCAAAATTTTTAATTTCTGCACCAAACGTTGACACGGATTAACCATATCTTTAATTTGGTTGTTGTTAGGAATACCTGTTTTTTCATCAATTTCATATTGATCAAGCAACGCTCCTGCATTAAATATGGCAGATAAATTATCTGTATTTTTGGCATAATCCAATACACCGTCCAACGTATCTGCAAAAGCCTTTACATCTGTTGCGGTCAACAAACTTGTCTGCGTCGGATCCATGGTTCTAAAATCGCTACGCGTAACCTTTTTTTCCTCAGGCTTTGCATCTGGCGCATATTTTTCAACCGGAACAAGTTTTTTTACTTTTTCATAAAATTTATCATTATAAACCACCTTCGGATAGCTTGGATAAAAATTCGGTATTTCAATATTTGGATTATTTTGTGGCCAAGCTTCAGGCATCAAAATAAAATATAAAGAAGGAGAAACGAACTCAATGTTCGGAATATCTTTTAGCTGAGGAGCGATTCTATCCGGAAACTTATTTTTGGTTTCTTTAATACCCGGAAGATTTAATATTTTCTCCGGAATACCTGGAACTGTATGCATATATGGTCCCACATACGGATAAATTTCTTTCGGAATACTCTCAATCATCTGTTGAAGAACTTTCTCCTCCGGAAAAGCTAATCTTTTTTGCCTTGTTCCGTTATCAGATATTCTTTTCTTAAACTCCGGATCAAAAACTTTTTCAATATTCCATGAATAATCATATTTATAATCATAAAAATCATTCACGGCATATTTTTTGCTCAGTTCCTCATAAGAAGGTAACTCTTCATCCAAATTTATTTTAAAATATTTGGCATAATCTTGAGGTGTCAACGCCAAGGCTGAAGGCACACTCAAGAAAAATCCCAAAGTAAGAATTAAAGACTTTTTACTCATTAGTTTCTATTAATCCGAACACGAAATGTTAAAGTTTTTTCAGCATTTTTCGGAACATCAATTTTCCAAACAAGCTGAGAAGCATTTTTCTTTTCAGAGGCAATATTTTCTTGCAAAACCTCCCAAACATCATAGATATTTTGTTTGAAAATCAATTGTTTATTTTCATCAGTTGAATTTCTGAACTTAACTTCCACACCATATTCATAAATGTCTTTTGCCAACATCTTAACCTGTGTGATTTTGCCTTGTGCAAAAATATCAAATGCGCGACCGACAGACAAATCAAATTTTTCACCAACGGCAATAGATTTCAAACTATTTTCGCCAATGAAAAGATTATTTTGCTGTTTGCTTTTATCATAAAAGCGCAATATTCCGGACGGAAGCGGCACACCAAGATTATTTTTCTTCAAATTTTCAAATTTGAACGTAATTTCAGGGTTTAATTTTTCAAAGTTTCCCTGACGAACACCGTAACGCAAATATAAAGGAGAATTAAAGACATATTCTTTTTCATATTTAACATTATCTAAATTCAAAAGCTTAATTTGTTTGGATTGATTATTTTTAAGAGTCGTTTTCTCAGGCAATGAATATGTATAATAATCAGCAAAGCGATTGGCCGGAACGGAAGCACTGACACCGGCGGCACTATCCATTGCCATTTCCATCTTTGCACTTCTTGCCAACATCGGACGAACCACATTTACATAAGCGGGAGCACTCTGGTTAACATCTCCGGCAATGACCTGAATTTTTGCATTGGAAAAATCTACACCCGTATCATTATTTAAAGAGATCCATGTATTCAAATTTAAGGTATCTTCATTAATGATTTCTGCCACATAATCGGCTTTCCAGCTCAAACCATTAGTCAAATAAGTTAAAGATACATCTTTTTCACCGGCTTTTTTATTGGTTAATTTAGCCTCTAAAGATGGTTTAACCTGCAAGTTTTCAGGAATTTGCTCAAAAATCAAACGCCCCGGAAATTTTGTTTCCACACCGTAATCAAATTGTAAAATCGGCATTCCGTTAATATAATTAAGCAAAATTGCTTTATCATAAACCACCTCTCCTGTTTTAGGATTCTCAACGGCAGTTTTAACTTCTTTACCGATATAAGCCTCATTAAGATTCTGATTATCAAGCAAATCATATTTATAATTTTGTTCTATAATAGATACATCTTTAGCTTGAAACAATGCACTTTCAGGACGCATTTGACGAGAAACACCTTCAAACATCAGTTGATTTTCACCTTCGGGCAAAGATACCTTTCTCACATCATTTACCAAAGCCAAATTATTAGAATAAATATTCAAAGTTGTATTTTGTTCTTGTTTCACGGCAATCTCTTTTGCTTGCAAAGAAGGAACTGAAAGCAAGGAAACACCGCACAAAGCAATCAAGCTCAGATTGATTTTATTCATAAAAACCTCCATTATCAGCACAATCTGAAAACAAGTGTAGCTTAAAAAAAAATAAAAAAGAAGAACTATTTTAATTTATCACTAGACTCGATGAAATTATTGAAATATAAATAGACTAAATTAACAGATTTTAATAAGGAGCAAATAATGGCTTGGACAGATGAGATGGTTAACCAATTAAGAGAAATGTGGAAAGAAGGGTTAACCACAGGTGAAATCGGAAAAAGATTAGGTGTATCTAAAAACTCTATTGTTGGAAAAGTACACCGTTTAGGTTTATCCGGACGTCCTTCCCCGATTAAGAAAAAAGAAGATAACAATTCAACAACCACCCCCGCACAACCTGTAGCCGAGGTTGAAAAGAAAACCACAACAAAAGAAAAAACAGAAAAAAAGGTAACAAAAACACAAGTTGCCCCTAAAGAAGAAAAAGAAGAAGTGGTTGAAACAATTAAACCTCAAGAATTAAACAAATCTAAACACCATCATGGTAAAACAATGTTAACGGATTTAGACAACCACACATGCCGTTGGCCTATAGGTGATCCGAAAGATGAAAATTTTCATTTTTGCGGAAAGAAAGTTCGCCTTGGTCAAACATATTGCGATGAACATGCTAATATTGCTTATGTAAAGGCTTCAAAAAAATAAATTAACGCTTTCTAGTAGGAAAGGATAAATTATGTCATTAGGAACGATTTTTTCTTTTATTGCCGCTGCAATCATTGTTCTGGGTTCAATTTTAACGGCAACGGATTCTCCGGGAGCTTTTATTGATATCCCAAGTATGATTATTGTGATTGGCGGAACAATCGTGGCCGCGTTCATATCTTATGAAACCAAAACCGCAATCGGCGCCTTCAAACTTATGGGAGATACTTTCAAAAAGCATGGTGATTCCGATGTTTCTCTAAAAGAAGAAATCGGTCGAATTGTTCGCTGGGCATATATTGTGCAAAAAAACGGCTTACAAGGTCTGGAAAATGAAATCACCGATAAATTAAGAGAAGAAGATCCTTTCATTGCTTATGCCACAGACTTGGTTGTAACCGGATATACCGGCCAAGAAATCAACCAAATTTTGGATCAAATGTTGGAAGCAGAAACAGAAAGAAACAAACAATCATTGGATGCCCTGAAAAAAATGGGTGGTGACGCCCCCGCTTTTGGTATGCTCGGTACTTTAATTGGTTTGATTATCATGCTTGGTAAAATGGGTGGAGATCCGTCTGCCATTGGTCCAAGTATGGCCGTTGCTTTGGTAACAACATTCTACGGTATCATTTTAGCTCGTTTGATATTTATTCCGCTATCAACAAAAGTTTCTTCCAGATATGATGTCAGTATGTTTAAGAATACAATGATTAAGGAAGGATTAGTCCTATTGGCTGAAAGAAAGAGTCCTCGTTATATTCAAGATAAGATTAACTCTTTCGTCGATGTTAAAGATCAGTTCTTAATCGATAGAGATATGAACACAAATACAAATGCATCTCCGTCTGAGAACTAGGAGGTTTTATGAAAAAGAAACCAGAAGAACCGATTGATGAAGGTTGGATGGCAACTTATGGTGATATGGTCACCTTGCTCTTATGCTTCTTTGTTATGATGGCAACTGTTTCAAAACCAGATTTAGCTCTTTTTGAGCAAATTCAAGCCAGTATGAACAATGCTTTGGGCAATAAGAATAATGAACGTCCGCTTCAATTAATGAAAGCAGATTTGGAAGACGATATAAAATCAACAGACATCAGCGATAAAATGTCTTTAGGCAGCGATTCGCAAGGCTTGGTTTTAGAGTTGGACGGAGACACCTTCTTTACGCAAGGTTCTGCTGATTTAAGCTCTCAAGCAATTGCTGTCTTAAAAAGAATTTCAGCCACCCTTCTCTCTGACAGATATAAAAACTTCAAATTTAGTATTGAAGGTCATACCAGCGATGAAAAATTTTCCAGCCCTCAATTTCCGTCAAACTGGGAACTTTCAGCTGCCAGAGCGGCATCTGTGGTCAGATTTTTGGAAGGAAGAGGCATTCCGCGTGTACGCATGCAAGCTGTTGGTTTATATGATGTTTCACCCAAGTATCCTAACTTAGACGTTTACGGGGAACCTATTCCCAACAACAGAAAAAGAAATCGTCGCGTGGTTATCCATATTGAACCATCATACCAATAAAAAAAGCCCGATATTTTTGTATCGGGCTTTTTTTTATTTAGTTTCTGCAATTTCTTAGAAAAAAACGCCAAGAGGTAATTTTTTTTTGGGTTTCCTCTTGAATGTATTTTTTCTTTCTGAGAATATACGAATATACCCAAGAAAACTGCCAAAAACCGTTAAAACAATACATGTTAATTTTTAACGGATATTTTTTTGCCAAACGTTTTGATGCTACCTTGACATCAGAAGGCACCTCAAAATTCAAAGGTTTTTGCAACTTACCGGAATACCGAGAGATGCGATCATAAATTGATGCAACTTCAGAAAAGAGCAACACACCTTTGCATATTCCTTTGCAATTGTACACTTGCATCATATCGTCAACACTTTCTTCTGGAACATAATAAAAGGTCGAATCAACAATATTAGCAAGAGCTTTTGCATCCACTTTATCCGGATACTGTTTATCCAAAAACTCAAAAGTTTGTTTCAAACGCAATGACAACCGTTTAGTCAAACACATAATGACTTTCCAACCATTGTCATTTTTAACGGCATTATAAATATCCAAACAATTAAGTCCGGTATTTGTCCCTTTATCCAGAATCATCAGTTGAGAAGACATAACGCCCAAAGCTTCACACACTCGCGCAAGTTTCTGCCCTTCAGATTCACCTGGGTTATTTGTGTATTTTGACAAAGGACCAACCCCGCCAACACACAAAATAGTCGGATAATATCCATAAGCATGATAAATTTGAAAATAAATATCAACAGCGTAGAAAGCAGAGGTTATGTCATCATCCACACAAGCCAAATATTTTGCAGGTGTAACCTTTCCTCTTGCATCAAAACAATTTGTTCTCACACTCAACTGAGCCAAAATTATTTTAGCATCAGCATAATCTTGTTCACAAAAAAACTTTTCCATATAATTAATTTTAATAATAAAAAAACACATTATAGATATAATAGATTAGCGCTCAAAGTTCAACAAAAAAAATGTCCTCGACTTCAAATTTGCCAAGGACATTACTTTATAAAGGAAACTTATCTAAACTTATTTACAACAGCATCCGCAAGAACCGGTTTGCATATTAAACCAGCTTTCTACTTGCTCTTTGGATGGAACACCGCCAACAAAAGCAATATTACCGTCAATTACAATAGCAGGCGTAGACATCACACCATAAGAAATAATTGCCGAAATATCTTCCACCTTTTCAATTGTTCCGGAAAATCCATGCGCTTTAGCCACTTCTTCAACCACCTCAAAAGTTGCTTTGCACTTAGGGCACCCCATTCCCAAAACCTTTATTTCTTTCATATTTTTCTCCTACAACATATTAAGTAAATATCCGGTAGCAATAAAGGCCACCAACAAATAACCGATAAACATCATCAATAGTTTTAAGCTAAATACTTTTTTGAGCATCATCATTTCGGGCAAAGAAATTGTTGCAATACTCATAAATGCTACTAATGCCGTACCAACAGGAACACCTTTCATCAACAACACTTGAACCAATGGAACAATACCGGCCTGAGAAGCATAAATCGGAATTCCGACCACAGTGGCAAAAGGCACAGCCCAAATGTTATCAGCCCCCATATATTTTACGAAGAATTCTTGCGGAATATAGCCATGCATATATGCACCGATTACCAATCCGATTAAAATATATAGATAAAGAGATTTTACCAAATTCCATGAAAATTCATGGGCATATTTCACTAAAGCAACTGCTTTTTCTCTCATACTTGAACAAGCGCAAACACTCGGGGCAACTTTTGGGATATTGAGCGCCAAATATTTTTCCACATGAAACTTATCTGCCAAATATCCGGCCAATACTGAAATAATTGTTCCGGAAATAATATAAATTGAAACAATATAAGCGCCATAGCTTCCCATTCCAAGCAACATTATTGCCGCAATTTCACTAATTAATGGCGAACTCACCAAAAAAGCCACACTCACCCCAAAAGGAACTCCGGCTGCAATAAAGCCCATAAACAGCGGAATGGAAGAGCAAGAGCAAAACGGCGTAACCACCCCTAAAAATACCGCTAAAAAATAACCACTCCAGCGCGATTTTCCGGATAAATAATCCCTCACCTTTTCAGGACTCAGTTGAGAACGAAACAATGAGATGATAAATATCAATAAATATAAAAGCACAAAAATCTTTGTACTATCTTCAATAAAGAAATGGACTGCTGAACCTAAATGCGTTTCTTTGGTCAAGCCCATCTGCAAAATAGCCCAATCTGCCAAATGCGTAAAAACTTCTAACAATTGCACCCTCCGTTACAACAATCAGTCAGCAAAAATTTGGTAATTTGCTTAATCAGACAACAATTAGGCTTATAAAAAATCTGTTTTCCTTGTTTTTCAAAAGAACAAAGCCCGACATTTGCCATCAAACTCAAATGAAAAGAGAGTGTATTTCTCGGAAAATCGTTCATCAAAGCCGAAATTTCCGTCGGTGTAATCCCTTCTTTACTATGCTCAACCAAAATTCTGAAAATCTGCAAACGAGTTTCATTACTCAAGGCATCAAACACAGCGGCTATATCTGTTAAATTATTTGTCATATCAGATTCCTTATTTCTACATTTCTAGAAATATAGAAATATCATAAAAGAGTCAAGAAAAAGCAGTCGAAAAAATCGACTGCTTTTTCTAAACTCACTTTCCTAAGCGATAGATAAATCTAAACTTATCTGCTTTAACCGTGTTGCGACCAACGTGAACCATAGCCTGACCGGATGAAATCGGAGCCATTGAAGCATCTTCATCCAAAGCACTCCATTGAATAAAATCTTGCTTTAACACATCAAAATAATAATCAACAAACTGCTTTTTTCCAAGCTTGCGACGGATGAACCAAACAATATGCCGTTCATGCCGGTTACAAATAAAGCGACCACGAATAGCATAATCTAACTTCGTACCGCCATATTTTTTAACAGCGAAATCTACTACCTTTTCCTTAACCAAGGACCAAGGCTCTATCAAGCTCTGCATTCCGTCATTCACATCAACAAAGAGCTGGAAATTCTTCTTAACTCCCAATTCAGGTATGTCAAAACTCATCTCAGATACAAAAGCCACAGACTCTTCCGCACTGCGAAAAACATTCACGGGAACCATAAAATATGTCTTTTCAAATGGTTCTTCCTCAAGAATTTGGGGCTTAGCCGTAAACCAGCAAGTAATACCCAACAAGATATCGGAATATTTCACAATCCAAAGGGTATAGCTTTCTCCCCTTCGGTAAATCTGTTTACCATCCTCAATATAGTCTTGAGTACAGCGCACGGTTTTTAAGCGCATACGACGAACACCCTGAGCCAAATGAGAATTGCTGCTCATTTGAGATAAAATCTGCTTCTCGGAAAAATTTGCGTAAAACATAAAAATATATTTTAAGGTAAAACAATAAAGATAAATAATTCTCAAAACAAATTCACTAATAACACAATTAAGAATATTTACAACAAAAAAACTCCCTGCTTTTTTAGGAGCAAGGAGTTTTTGTAAAGTCTGACTATGAATTATTCATCATCGCCGTTAGATTCCACTTCAGGCTCGGTCACAATACCGTCGTCGTCATTTTCAATGACGCTTTCGCCCAAAATTTCACTTCCGGTTTCTTCTTCTAATTCTTCTTCGTCATCTTCATCGGCGTCAAGCCATGTTACAGAAACAACTCTTTCATCTTCGGCTGTTCTAAACAAGATAACACCTTGTGTCTTACGACCGGCAATTCTGATATCAGAAACCGGCATACGAATAAGTTTACCACCGTCAGTAACCATCATAATCTGGTTGTTATCTTCAATTGGGAAGGAGCTGACGATTTCTTTGTTGCGGGCAGACATTTCCATATTGGCAATACCTTGACCGCCACGACCGGTAACACGATATTCATAAGAAGATGTACGTTTACCATAGCCTGTAGAAGTAACAGAAAGAATAAATTGTTCATTTTCTTTCATCTTCAGATATTTATCTTCAGACAAGATATCCGTATTCATACCCGTATCAGCCAAAGCAATTTCATCTTCTCTGACGTTTCTTTCAGCCATCAAGCGTTTGATTGCAGAACGAACACGAGCATATTCATCTCTTTCTTCGGTTGTAGCTTCACTATGGTTCAAAATAGACATGGAGATAACTTCATCACCATCGGCTAATTTAATACCGCGAACACCTGTTGAGTTACGTCCGACAAAGACACGAACTTCCGTTACCGGGAAACGAATACATTTACCGCTTCTTGCCGCTAACATAATATCGTTATCTTCGTGACAAATACGAACATTGATAAGTTTGTCGCCTTCATCAAGTTTCATGGCAATCTTACCGTTAGATTGAACATTGACAAAGTCCATCAAAGAGTTACGACGAACATTACCCTGAGCCGTTGCAAACATAACGGACATATTCTCGCACTCAGCCTCATTCTCCGGCAATTTCAAAATAGTTGTAATTGTTTCACCGGCATCCAAAGGCAAGAGGTTGATAAACGGTTTACCCTTAGAGGTTGGAGAACCCAAAGGCAATTTATAAACCTTCATTTTATATACCAAACCTTTAGAAGAGAAGAAGAGTACCGGTGTGTGTGTAGATGCCACAAACAAACGAGAAACAAAATCTTCTTCTTTGGTAGCCATACCGGACTTACCTTTACCACCGCGTTTTTGTGCTTTATAAGCATTCAAAGGAACGCGTTTAATATAGCCGGCATCTGTAACCGTAACCACCATATCTTCACGTTGGATAAGAGATTCAATATCAGTATCATATTCAATATCTTCAATCTTAGAGCGACGAGGTGTTGCATATTCATCTTTAATGGCAACAAATTCATCACGCATGATGCCATAGAGTTTTTCTCTTGATGCTAAAATGGAGAGATATTCTTTAATATCTTCACCGATAGATGTTAACTCTTCGTGGATTTTATCTCTTTCCAAGCCGGTTAAGCGTTGCAATTTCAAATCAAGAATTGCTTTTGCTTGTGCTTCAGAAAGACGATAAGTTCCGTTTTCAACCTTTCTATCAGGTTCATCAATAAGTTTAACCAATGGTTCAACATCTCCGGCAGGCCAAGCTTTGGCAAGCAAAGCATCTTTAGCTTCTTGCGGGTTGGAAGATGTACGGATGAGATCAATAACCGGGTCAATATTTTCTACGGCAATAGCCAAACCAACCAAAACGTGAGCTCTGTCACGAGCTTTGTTCAATAAGAAAATGGTACGACGACGAATAACTTCTTCACGGAAGGCAACAAAGGCAGAAATAATGTCTTTCAAGTTCATCATCATCGGACGACCGCCGTTAATGGCGAGCATATTCATACCAAAGCTGGTTTGCAGTTGGGTAAACTTATAAAGTTGGTTCAAGACCACATCGGCTTGGAAATCTTTTTTGATTTCGATAACCACGCGAACACCTTGACGGTCAGATTCATCGCGGATATCGGAAATACCGTCAATTTTCTTTTCTTTAACAAGTTCGGCAATCTTTGTAACCAACATAGATTTATTAACCTGATACGGCACTTCATGCACAATGATAGCTTCTTTATCTTTTCTAAGCTCTTCAATAGTGCATTTTGCACGCATCACAACCGAACCACGTCCGGTAAGGTAAGCAGATTTTGCACCGCTATAACCCAAAATCAAACCGCCTGTCGGAAAATCTGGTCCCGGAACAATACGGATTAAATCTTCAATTGAAATGAGCGGATCATCAATATAAGCGCAACAAGCATCCAACACCTCACCCAAGTTGTGTGGCGGAATGTTGGTTGCCATACCAACGGCAATACCGTTTGCACCGTTAACAAGCAAGTTTGGATAAGCTGCCGGCAAAACGGTTGGTTCTTGCAAGCTTTCATCATAGTTCGGCATAAAGTCAACGGTATCTTTTTCAATATCGTCAATAAGGGCATGAGCCACTTTTGCCAAACGAGCCTCGGTATAACGCATTGCAGCGGCGCTATCACCATCCATAGAACCGAAGTTACCTTGACCATCAATCAATGGAACGCGCATGGAGAACGGTTGCGCCATTCTGACCATTGCTTCATAAACAGAACTGTCACCGTGCGGGTGATATTTACCCAAAACATCACCGACGATACGGGCTGACTTTCTGAATGGACGGTTATAATCATATCCGTTTTCATATGCAGAATAAATAATACGGCGATGCACCGGCTTCAAACCGTCGCGCACATCCGGCAAAGCACGAGAAACAATAACGCTCATGGCATAATCCAAATAAGAGCGTCTCATTTCATCACAAATACCGATAGGCGAAATATCCTGACCGCTGTTTGGATTAACGGTTTCGGCCACAACGCCTAAATTCTCGTTTTCTTCACTCACTTTTTTATCCTTTTTCAAATTACAAACTGCATAAAATTTAGCAAAAATATCTTTCCCTCACCAGTAAATATTAGAACTTACACACATAAAAAAGCACAAATTCCTCTCTACGGCCAAAAAAACCGCCTTATTTTTGATTATGAGTAAAAACAAAAACAAAAAAGTTAACACAAAATCGCTGTATCAAGCAAAAAAAGCCTAAAAAAATGGTATAGATATCTGCTTAATTTTGTGGTATGATGAAGCAAAACTAACAAAATAACGGATATTTATTATGACTAAAAATAAGCAACAGCTCATAGAAGAAGCCATCAATAAAATTATTGAAAGAGCCTGCAATCAACAAATTCAATCTAACATTGCCTTGGATGAAGAACAATTAGAGTTGTTGCATCAGTTAAACATATTTTGTGTTCATCAATCTTTATGTGACCCTGAGGTAAAAAGAGACCCTCGCAAAATTCCCTATATGTCCGGCCGAGAACTCAAAATCGCGCTGATTGCATTATGTTTAGCACGCTCTTTAATGAACCCTCGCGCCCCAAAAAATTATAACAAAGAATATTTTGAAGAAAATATCAATGTTGAAACAATTGATGGCAACATCAAAAACATCACCTTTAAAAACATCTCAGAAAAAGAAATTGATAAGGCCTTAAACATTGAGCTTATTTGTGATTGGATGATTTATCGTGACCAAAACGGCAAAGGCATCAGAGCCTTGATGGATGAAAAAAACTTTTATCAAGACTTAGAAGATTATATCAAAGGCGGACATCCGGTTTATGAGTTTGCTCGTTTTGAACGCAAATTTTATGAACACAAACAAGGAAAAGAACGAGCCACTAAAGAAAGCGCACAAGAAGCTTTTCGTAATACGATTGTTCAGCAAGTTGCCACAGAGATAGCCAAACAACAAATTGCTTTAGGGCAAAACCCAATGGAGTTGGTTAATCTCTTATTTTCTTCTCAAGATTATAATTACGCCATTCAAAAAATTTTGGAAAAACCGGCCCCTATTCCGCAAATTGAAAATAAGAAAAAATAATATTGCAACATTTTTTCATAATTTTGTCCATTTACATACTTTCTAAAATATGATATAAACATAACTGAGAAAATTAAGGTTATGTTTATTATTTTAGGAAGTTTGAATTTTTTGAGGTAACTCAGAGAATAATAATTTTTCTGAAGTGTATAGCATAGCTAATTGTCTAACACAAAAAACAAAAAAATGAAATTAAACATTCAAAATCTACTTCCTAGAGTAATTATGTGCAAGGAAGTTCAAACCGGAGATTGTTTTCCTAATGGAGAACTTCTGAAATGTAAAAAGAAGTATCACTTATCGCGGATAAAAGTGTGTCCTTGGCATACAGAAGTATACCTCAAGGAATTCCCTGGGAAAGTCTTTAACAGCGTCCAATTTGCAGAATGCTTCAAACTAGAAGTAGAGATAAAAAAATTACTCCAAGCAAAAAAACGCGAAGGAAGAATCATTGCCACTTTTTCTAAAGAGAACATGCCGCAGATTATTCTGAGCAACACAGGTATACTTGACTTATCCTCTTATAAAGAGGATATTGCCCTGTTGGAATTAGGTGAAGTTTTCACTATCGGCAGAAATGTTGATTGTGACATAAAAATAAAAAACGACACCATATACTCCCCTCTGCATTGCTACATCAGCAAGACAACAATAGGGAAATATGCTCTGTACGATTGTTCCCTCAATGGTACTTTTGTATCATTATAAAGATTATTCTCACTCAAAACAAAAAAAGAGAAAAGCATGTAAGCTTTTCTCTTTTTTTGTTTTTATTTCATACATTAAAACGGAATATCGTCATCCAAATCAGCAGAAGGTGCTGCAGGAGCTGCATCCCAACCGGAAGCAGAACCTGAGAAAACATCATTACCACCGGCCGGAACACCATCGCCACGACCATCTAACAAAACCAATGTACCGGCATAGTTTTGCAAAACGATTTCTGTTGTATAGCGTTCTTGTCCGTTATTATCTTCCCATCTGCGAGTTTGGAGCTGACCTTCCAAATAAACTTTAGAGCCTTTGCGCAAATATCTTTCGGCAATATCAGCCAATTGAGCATTAAAAATAACCACGCGGTGCCATTCTGTTCTTTCTTTTCTCTCACCGGAGGCTTTATCTTTCCAAACATCAGAGGTTGCAATATTCAAATTAACGATTTTTGTACCGTTGGCTGTATTGCTTACTTTCGGGTCTGCACCCAAATTACCAACCAAAATCACTTTATTAATGCTACTGACCATAATATCACCTTACTTAATCTAATAAATTAAAAAACTGCTACCGATTATATATGGAAAAAAAGAGAAAGAAACAAAAATCAATAAACCTGTGTATATTCTTTATCTTTATATAAATAAATAGAGTAGCCCACGGATGTTTGCGGATATCCGTTCAAATAAGAAATATTTCCCCAAGGCATATTAAGCTGAAACTGTTTATTTTTATTAATCAAAGAATTAAAAGAATAAGAATTTGCTCTTTTCACCATATCTGCCCATAACTGCACGGCAATGTAAGAATATACGGTCAGACCTTTGGGGTCAATTCCGTGCAAACGTAATCTAACCAAAGTTTCCGTAAAATCAGGATTATTCACAAAGTTAGGCAAAGCCATAAAATATGTGTTGTTGACATATTTCTCATATTCTTCAAATAAATAGTTTTGAACTTGATATTGGTTCACAAAAATTGCCAAATTTTTATCTTCTTTACGCAAGGCTTTTAAGGTTTTTCCAACCGCTTTTTTATCACCCAAAATCATCACGACTTTAGCTTGATACTTCATCACGTCTTCAGCTAACTTATCATAATCTTTTTTATAGCGGATAAAATTAAAACTTTTGAAATCAAGATGTTTTCCGGCCTTAAAAAACTCTTCCTGCAGAGCCTCAGCAATCCCGATAACATCTTTATCGGCACCGTTGTAAATCAAGGCCATTTTTTGCAAATCAAAATTTTTGAGATAATATGTAAAAAAGCTCAAGCTTTGCAAGTCACTGTTTCCCGTTAACAAAAACAAGCTTTGCGGCTTATCTGCAAGCTCATATCTGCTGATAGGGGTTGGGATAATTTGCAAGATTTTGGCTTTTGCATAAATCTGAGCAGAACGGTTTAATGCATTCTGACAAAAAGGTCCGATGACCAAATCCATTTTATCTTGTCTTGAAGAAACAGACATCATCTGAGCCGTAGATACGGCCAACACATCATCACATTGGTCATCTACCTCAATCAGACGAATTTTCTCGCCTTTCAACCCGCCGGATTTATTCAACTCTTCTACGGCAATTTTGGCCCCTGTAATCAGCTCTTTTCCAAGCGGAGCAAACTCTCCTTGCATCGGAGCGACAACGGCCACATTAATATCTGCCAAAGCAGAAAAAGGTAAAATAAGGGCTGCAGACAAAATTATTTTGGATAAAATTTTAAACATATAATCTTAAACACTTTATTTTCAACACAACCCTTAATAATAATTTCTTTTTCTATTTTTGCAAGAGCTTATTTAGGAAATCAGCCAATTTGCTGTAAATCATCCAAAGGAACGATTTCGGCTAAGACATCCCCTTCCCAAACAATATGTCCGGAGGTTAAAACCTGCAGTATTCCGTCCACGGAAGCCAAAACAGGCTGAACTTCGGCCAAATTATCGGCAACGGCAATTTTTCCGATAACATCTCCTTTGTTAACTTTACTTCCTAACTGAGCTTCAGGATAAAAAAGTCCGCAAGAAGGAGAAAAAATTTTATTCCTTTTTTCAAAGCGATAAACAGGAGATTTGTTTGTATTACTTTGAGATTTTTCAATTAATTCTAAGTTTTCTAAAACCGCGCAAACAGCATTGAAAACCAAATTAATTTTTTCAGGCACATATTCGTTATGTCCGCCACATTCAATGGTTATATTGGCAACACCTGCTCTGTCTAAAGCCGCATTAAACGTGCCGTGCAAAGAAGGAATGCTGGCATCATCTGAATATTGATTATAGGGTAATCCGCAAGCTTTAACCATGGGCTCATAATCAAATTTAGTATAAATTGCAAACGGATTAGAGCTTTTTGAGGTATGCAAATCCAAAACAAAATCAGCTTTTGTCGCCAATTCAAAAATAGCGGCACATACACGAGCGTTAACATCTCCGTCTTTTTTTCCGGGGAAGCAACGGTTAAAATCTTTTCCGTCAAGCATGCTAAATTTGCCAAAGGTAGAAAAATATGTTCGTTGCATCCACGCCATTGGATTAGCATAAGGCACAATATGCACCTCACCACATTTAAGATTATTCATCAAAAAAGAATGCAGTTGGTACAAAGCCCATTGAGAGGTTTCTCCGCCGTGCAAACCGGATTGAATATATAAAACCTTGCCGGCTTTCGGGGCTTGATAAACAAACTCGTTTAAGCAAATTTCGGTTGCCCCGCCGACCATTAAAACTTTATGTTTTTTTACTGAATAATCAATCATGTGTTATTCCATCGTTAAAGTTTGTCATCAAAATTTGTTTATTATAATCTTTACCAAATAAAGATGTATACAAACTATTAACTATTGGCAACCATTTTTTATTCAAGACAACTTTGTTGTTGGAAATATTAAACGGAGAAGAACCGTTTTTAGCTTTACCGACAATACGAACAATCTGTGCTCCGCTCGGAACTTCTTGTCCTTTTTTAAGGCTAATTCCGGCCAAGCCCACATAAATACGATCTTGAGATAAATCAATATTATAACCAAAATCATGGTCTTTTGAAAAATCCCATTTCCAAGAACCGTCGGCTTGTTTATCCAAAGCATAAATTCCGGGCTTAATATCAATAACAGAAATAGCTGTTCCTTGTTGTTTGCCCATCATTTTAATATAAAAAGTACCGTCACTTTGCAAAGATTGTTTATACAAGGCATCAGAATTATCTTTTACTTCTCTAAACACGTCCATTACTTGTGGGTTTGTGCAATCTGCATAGCTTGCCAAAAAGGCCAATCTGTGAATTCCGACCAATCCCGAATTCTCAGCGTCCAAACTCAATTGTTCGGTTGGTCCTTGTTGACGGTCATTAACCTCATTAATGTAAATATGATTATCTTTATCTATAATCAAATCAGCGCCGCACAAACCGACTTTACCGCATTTAGCCATCAAAGAGCCGAGTTTTTGAGCAATTTCACCAACTTTATCATTAATTTCATCAGGAAACTCATATCCCAAAGAGTTTCCCACGCCATTAGACGGACTTCTGGTTAAATTTTTATCACCAATGGCTTTTAAGGATGCACGAGCCGCTAAAACAACCGTGTTTTCATCATTAATGCCAAGTCCCTGACCTTTTTCAAGCAAAGAATAAATGGTATCGGGATTAAAAGCATCGTCTTTTGCTCCGAGCATACCTTTGCTCATGCTTTTAGTTTGTTCATCAGCCACCAAGTTACCGACAAACATAGACATATTGCTACAAAATCCTTCAATGCATTTTGCAATTTTTACGCTACCTCTTTGTTGAGCCAAATTTTGCTTAAATGCTTCAAAATCTTTAACAATGCTGGTTCCTTTTCCGCCACCGCTTTCAAAGTTTTCGGCACCGCAAGATTGAATAACCACTTTGCCGCTTTGACCTTGATATTTGGCATAAAGTTTATCCATATCTTCTTCGGTCAAATCTTTCACATTCACAACCTCTGACGGGATAAAACAATCTTGCAAACCGGCTTCAAACAAAATCTTCTGCAAATTTGTTTTTTCTTCAAAGAAAAGTCTTAAATTCTGTTCGTTGGAAGCTTCTATTTTAGCACCCTTGAGAGCAAGGTTACCTGACCAATATTTTCCGACCGGAGCTTCCACAAAAAGAGCAACCTTTTTACCTTTCACAATTTCTGTCGGAATTGCACTGACGATTTGGTGAATTTCTTTTGGAGTTTCGCTGATACCTGTTGTATCAAACCCCGGAGAATATTGAGTAATCCCTTTAAAGAGCTGTTGTTTCGGAGCACCGCCGGCAATAATGGCTTTACCACCTTTTGCGACAACCTCTTCCAAAATTCCGCCACGTTGCGGATAAAAAGCCGGCATAACAAACAAAACATCGTTTTTGCTCAAATTAGCAACAGTATCATCAAACAAAACTTTAACTTTTTTACTCAAATCGGAAAACATATTCCCTCCACAAAATTGAAACACCGTTTTAACGGTTAAATAACTAAAAGACAAGGATTAATTAGAAAAAAAATTTTAAAATAAAATAACAGCCCCCAAGGAGCGTCGGAGAGAAAGTCTTATAGACTCAATATGTAAAATATCATTTTTCATCATAGTGAGAGCATAAATACCACAATCACGTTTCAATGTCAATCATTTTGTCTAAAATCGGTGAAAAAAAATATCACAATTTCTGTTGCCAGAAAAAAAATATGTGTTTATATTGTGCAAAAGAACAAAATAAAAACAAAATCGAGGCAAAAATGGCAAATGATTTTATTGAAATAAAAGGCGGTAGAGAACATAACCTCAAAAACATTGATGTTAATATTCCCAAAAACAAATTAACCGTCATCACCGGTCTTTCCGGCTCGGGAAAATCATCTTTGGCATTTGATACCATTTATGCCGAAGGACAACGCCGCTATGTAGAAAGCTTGTCTGCCTACGCCCGCCAATTTTTAGATTTAATGAAAAAACCAGATGTAGATTCGATTGAAGGTTTATCTCCGGCTATCTCCATTGAACAAAAAACCACATCACACAACCCACGTTCAACCGTTGGCACGGTAACCGAAATTTATGACTATATGCGTTTATTGTGGGCCAGAGTCGGAACACCCTATTCTCCGGCCACAGGTCTGCCGATTGAATCTCAAACCGTATCGCAAATGGTTGATAAGATTTTGGAATTGCCTCACGGAGATAAGTTAATTTTGTCTGCCCCGATTGCCAGAGGCAAAAAAGGCGAATTTAAAAAAGAAATTGAAAATTTACAAAAACAAGGTTTTCAACGCATAAAAATTGATAATGAAATTTATGACATTGAAGAAGTTCCGGCCTTAAACAAAAATCAAAAACACGATATTGAAGTTGTTGTAGACCGTATTGTGGTCAAAGACGGTATTGCCGAACGTCTGGCTCAGTCTGTTGAAGTTGCCTTAAAATTAAGCGATGGCTTGCTTTATGCTGAAAATCTGACCCAAAACAACAAAAGCATTTTTTCTTCAAAATTTGCTTGCCCTGTTTCCGGTTTTACGATTGAAGAAATTGAACCTCGCTTGTTTTCTTTTAACAACCCTCAAGGAGCTTGTCCGCATTGTGACGGTATCGGCGCAAAATTATATATGGATCCGGATTTGGTTGTCCCCAATCCAAACTTATCTTTGGCTCAAGGAGCGATTGCACCATGGGAAGCCGGCAAATCTGCTTTTCATCGCCAGACCATAGATTCTCTTGCCGAGTTTTTGCACATTTCTCCAAACACACCCTGGAAAGATTTACCCGAAAGTGCAAAACAAGTCATTCTCTATGGCTCAGGCAACATCTGCGTTCCGATGTATTATTCTCGATTTGTCAGTGAAAAACCTTTTGAAGGTGTAATACCAAATATGGAACGTCGCTTTTTAGAAACAGATTCAAGCTGGGTCAGAGAAGAGTTTTCAAAATATCAATCTGCCGCTCCTTGTGAGTTCTGTCATGGCAAACGTTTGCGTCCAGAAGCCTTAGCCGTTAAAATCGGCGGGTTAGACATTATGGATGCCTCAGAAATGTCCATTCAAAAAGCTCTAACTTGGTTTGGCGGCATTGAAGCAACATTATCTCCGAAAAAACAAGAGATTGCACACAAGATATTAAAGGAAATCATTGAAAGATTAACCTTCCTAAACAATGTCGGATTAGATTATTTAACCTTATCTCGCCAATCCGGAAGCTTATCAGGTGGTGAAGCTCAGCGCATTCGTTTAGCCTCTCAAATCGGCTCAGGCTTAACCGGTGTGCTTTATGTTTTAGATGAACCCTCCATCGGTCTGCACCAAAGAGATAATGACCGTCTGCTTGCCACTCTCACCCGTTTAAGAGATATCGGCAATACCGTTATTGTGGTTGAACATGATGAAGACGCAATCCGCGCAGCAGATTATCTGATAGATATGGGCCCCGGAGCCGGACAACTCGGTGGTGAAATTACCGCTGAAGGAACGGTAAAAGAAGTTTTGAAAAATCCAAAGAGTTTAACCGCACAATATTTAAACGGTAACAAAACAATTGAAGTCCCCTCAATAAGAAGAAAAGGCAACGGAAAGTTTATTGGCGTTACGGGGGCCAAAACCAACAACCTTAAAAATGTTGACTTAAAAATCCCTCTGGGCACATTAACTTGCGTAACCGGAGTTTCCGGCGGCGGAAAATCTTCTCTGATTTTAGAAACCTTGTGCCAAGCCATCAATAAAGAATTAAACGGCACCAGAGGCATGACCGGAAAATATGACAAACTTATTGGGCTTGAAAATATAGATAAAATTATTGAAATTGACCAATCCCCAATCGGCAGAACACCTCGTTCCAATCCGGCAACATATACCGGTGTATTCACCAACATCAGAGATTGGTTTGCCTCTTTGCCAGAAGCAAAAGCCAGAGGCTATAATGCCGGAAGATTCTCTTTCAATGTGGCAGGTGGACGTTGTGAGGCTTGCAAAGGTGATGGCGTTACCAAAATTGAGATGCACTTTTTACCTGATGTTTATGTAGCTTGCGATGAATGCAAGGGCAAAAGATTTAATCGAGAAACTTTAGAGATTAAATACAAAGGAAAATCCATTGCCGATGTCTTGGATATGACAGTTGATGAAGCCTATGCATTTTTTGAAAATATTCCTTCAATTAAAAACCGTCTGGATTTGTTACGCAAAGTAGGTCTTGGGTACATTCACTTAGGACAACAAGCAACCACCTTGTCCGGCGGTGAAGCTCAACGCGTAAAGTTGTCTAAAGAACTTTCTAAACGAGCAACCGGCAAAACACTTTATATATTAGATGAACCCACGACCGGATTGCATTTTGAAGATATCAATAAGCTTTTGAAAGTTTTGCAAACATTGGTTGACCAAGGAAACTCCATTATTGTCATTGAGCATAATTTAGATGTGATAAAAACCGCAGACTATATTGTTGATATCGGCCCGGAAGGTGGTGACGGCGGTGGAAAAATTATTGCTCAAGGAACACCTGAAGAAGTATCTGAAGTTGCACAGAGCTACACGGCAAAATACTTAAAAGACAAGCTCAAACCGACTAAATAATATCATTTGCTTTTTTGCCTCTAACCAAAAGAGGAAAAGCAAGACGATTTTTTTCTCGGTGAGTATTATAGCTTTTTTGCAAAGCCGTTTTCAGCGGATATAAAGGATTCGGCCTTCCGTTGGCTTCATATTTTGCTCCCAATGCCATAGATAAGTTTTTCACATCTTTGGGGTAATAATTGTGGTGTTGAACCACATACCCCAAAAATCTTTCCATTGCATGTGCTAAATTATGATTCACCTTATTTTGCTTATTTAAATTTAAGGCATAATGTCTATAAGCTTTTGCCACATTAATAACTGCTAACTTATCAATCGGGGTTTGATTATTTATATATTCATCTTCAAACAACGTTGGTGTTTTTTGAAACAAAGCCGCATGCGTTTTTTGGCTTAAAAGATATATTGGATGCAAAGAGATATATTGTTCGGGAAAATTTTCAGAAATCTTAAAAAACATTTCTGAATAATCTTTAATCAGATTATAAGAAGATAAGTTTGTCTGTTCTGAAAAGTTTCTAAGATAAGGAAAGAAAAGTGCCGCATTTTTTTTGTAATTATCTTTATTACGGTATTTTTTATCTAAAATCTTTTTCATTTTAGATAAAATCAGCATTGCCTGTTCACGTTTAACCTTATTATCTAAATCTACTCGAGATAGTTTTTGATAAAATTCGCTTGAAAAAAGCCCATAATTTTTAGTTGATAAAACATAGTTCAAATAAGCCAATTTATCATTATCGGAAAGAACAAATTTATCAACATTCTTATTAATCAAGGAAACCGCTTCTTTTTTAAAAGGCGTGGAATAAAAATTTTTTAATTTCCAAATTAAGTTTCCGTGAGCCTTTTTTTGTTCTTCGGCAGAAGAAAACTTTTGCATCAAAAAGCTTTGCATTTTTTCATGCAATTGATACACCGATTTTCCCTGATACAAACCTCTCGAATAATATTTGGCATAATAGCCAACAGTTTGCATAAGGCTATCTAAAGATACATTTTCTTTCATGCTGATTTTGTCCATTTTTATAAATTATACATAATAATATATATTTGACAAGCAAAAAAAAAGCCTCATTTCTGAGACTTTTTTTATTAAAGAAACAAGTTCTTATTTTGCACGAGCTTCATCAACGGCTTGTTGAACAACAGCTTCATCAATTGTTTGAACCAATTTACCGTTAATAATCATAGCTGGAACACCGTTAACTTGAACTTTGCTTGCCAAAGTAGCGTTATCTTTCATAATTTGTTCAATTTTAGCAGAATTCATATCAGCTTTCATTTGTTCCAAATTAACGCCTGCTTTAACAGCCAATTCATCAACTTTAGCTTCACTCAAAGCACCTTGGTTGGTCATAATTGCATCCAAAACTTCAGCATATTTGCCTTGCAAGTTAGCAGCCAAAGCAGCTTTAGCAGCGTAAGCAGAAGCCGGAGATACGAAAGCCATTTCTTTCAAAACAACTTTTACATCCGGATTCTTAGCAATGATGTTTTTCAAGCTTGGATAAAGAGCGTGGCAGTATCCGCAAGAAAAGTCAAAGAATTCGGCAATAACAATTTTACCATCTTTATTTCCGATAACCGGAGAATCTGGATTATTGTTAATTTCTTCAATATTCTCATCAATCAATTTTTGAGTTTGAGCAAGTGCGTTTTCACGCATTTTTTGTTCATAATTCTGCATAGCATTGATAATGATTTCCGGCTTTTCGAGAATAACTGCTTCAACATCAACAGGTTGATTTTCTTTATTATTCATCATATTCATAGCCAAAGCTATACCAGAAACGATTAATGCAGCTACAGAAATAACATTAGTAACAATTTTATTCATTATCATATTCCTTAAGGTTTAAGACATTTGAGGATTTCCTCATTATCAAATATGAGATTATAACCAAATTATTTAAAATTACTTTAATTCTATTTTTTTTCTTTTTTAATAATCACAAAAAGATTAAGAGGAAGAATTTCTATGTTTCAAATAAAACTGTCATTATTTTCAAAAACAAAATCATTAGAAAACAAAATTGATTTATTTCACGATAAAATCATAGATGTTGCCATGACTTTTAAAAGAGCCATTACAGTATTTTTAAAAGAACAACGCAGCGAAGAATACAGAAAATTATGCAAACAAATCAAAAACATTGAGCATGACGCAGATAGTTTAAGAAGAGATATTGAAAATAAACTTTATTCTCATAATCTTATTCCTGATTTAAGAGCCGATGTTTTGGAACTGGTTGAAAACCTAGACCGTATTATCAATCGTTTTGATGAAGTTGCATATAAATTTTATATTGAACGCCCTGACTTTCCGCAAGAATATCATTCTCGCATTAAAGAATTATGTGAACAGGTCAGTGATTGTGCTGAAAATATGGCGATTGCTTCAAGAGCTTTTTTCAGAGATTTCAGCATAGTAAGAGATTATTCTCAAAAAGTGTATTTTATGGAAGCTGAAAGTGACTTAACCTCAGGTAAAATGAAAGAAGCCATTTTTGATTCGGATATGCCTTTAGCAAACAAACTTCAGCTAAGCAGCATTATCGGTGAAGTTGCCGATATTGCCGATATTGCTGAAGATTGCGTTGATGAACTTCTGATTTTCACCATCAAAAGAGATATCTAATGGACATAAGTTACTTTATATTTTTAAGCAGCGGCTTGTTTTTAGGCTGGTCTTTAGGAGCTAACGATGCTGCAAATGTTTTTGGAACGGCTGTGGGGAGCAAAATGGTTCGCTTCAAAACAGCTGCTTGCATTGCCTCTTTTTTCATAATTCTCGGAGCCGTATTTGGTGGATCCGGAACCAGTAAAACTCTAACTGAACTCGGTACGGTTAATGAATTGGCTGGTGCGTTCATGGTTGCACTTTCAGCAGCCTTAGCGGTATATTGGATGGTAAACAGCAGTACCCCCGTATCAACGACACAAGCCATTGTCGGAAGTATTGTCGGATGGAATATTTATTGCGGATTTGATACCAACACCGTTATTTTGGCCAAAATCGTCAGTACATGGATTATTTGTCCTATTTTATCCGGATGTATTTCCGTTATCTTATACTATTTAATCAAGGCCTATGTTAAAAGGGGTAAAATACACCTCATAAGACAAGATTTATACACAAGAATTGGTTTAATTTTGGCCTGCGCTTTTGGTTCATACGCATTGGGAGCCAACAATATTGCCAACGTAATGGGTGTATTTGTTGATGCCTCTCCTTTTCATGCGGTTAATATTGGAAAGATTCAACTAAGCGGAACTCAAATTTTGTTTTTTATCGGCGGTTTAGCCATCAGCTGCGGTGTATTCACCTATTCAAAAAAAATCATTAAAACAATCGGAACAGGTGTAATGTCCATGTCTCCGATTATTGCATGGATTGTTGTAATTTCTCAATCTATTGTCTTGTTTTTATTTGCCTCTCAAGGCTTAAAAGAGATAATGATGAATATGGGATTAGCCCCTCTTCCGTTAGTTCCGGTTTCAAGCTCTCAGGCTGTTATCGGTGCCGTTATCGGAATTGGCATAGCCAAAGGTGGCAGAGAAGTAAACTGGTCTATTTTAGGCAAAGTAGCCTTAGGTTGGGTAACCACACCAATTATCTCCGCATCAATTTGTTTTGTATGTTTATTTTTCTTAGAAAATGTTTTTAATTTGGTCGTATATCACTAAAAAAAAGTGCTTAAAAAGCACTTTTTTTTATTTTAGAAACCTAAATCCAAGTTATTCCATCCTTGGCTCTTTTTCTCTTTTTCTTTTGTTTCTTCTTTTTTCTTCTTGGTCATCCATACACCTTTGGCCTTTTCTTTTTCGCTGACCAATTCTTTTTGCTCTTTGGTTTGTGGAACACCTATCGGCAATAATTGGTTAAGTAAAGCCGGAGAAACAAAGTTTGTTTTATTTTTTTCAAAAGTATCGACCATAGCGTCAATCACTTGAGCTGCCGGACGAGCGTTAAAGACTTTAACTCCGTTTGGAGAATAAACAGCAAAAGAATAACAAGGAGCAGAGAGCATCACATCTGTCACATCCACACCACGAACAAAACGCAAAACTACACGAGGCTGCATCATACATTCTTCACGCACATTAAACAAAACATTTTTATCATCCATAAAAAGTTGAGACAAAACATTTTGCTTAATATCATCTTTAATCACACCGCAAAATGCCGTTAATGCCATACCATCAATGGTATAGCCTTCATAATCATCAGAGAGGACGCTAACTTCATAACAAAAAATCTGCTCAGCTTGGGCAATATTTTTCCAAGCTGTATTTCCAATAGCTTGTTTAATTTCCAACAAGATTTCTTTTTTAGGAGTATCTTTCTTTTCTTGACGGACCTCTTCCCTACGCCAAGATTCCTTATCTTGTTTAAAAGAAGTAATTCCATCTTCCGTATCAGTAAAAAAATCATCATTTCCCAAAGCATTAAACGGAAATGAGAAACACAATAAAGAAAGTATAAAAATTTTTTTAATCATATTCATCTCCCAAAAGATGAGTCAATCATACAAACGAAGCAAAAATAAACCAAGTATTTTTTTTATATAATATGAATGTATAATAAAATTAATAATAAATTATAAAATTTGCGCTAAATTTTGTTTCAAAAATGTGAAATTTTTATCAAAAAAGAGGATATCGTCTATAAAAGCTTGATTTTTTATGTTAAACTAATAAAAGATTAAACCAAAAGGTTGAGGTAAAAATGTATATTTGGGTAATTTTGGCAACATTTATGCTGGCATTGTACTCTTTCAATTTATCGTATCGTTCAGATATCAGAGAAATTGAATTAGAGCCGCTTGCGCGTTCCTTAATTTCCAAAGTTCTTATAAAACAACAAGCCGGTGGGCAATATATAAAAGCACACACACCTCCGTATGCCAAAATTACAAATGAAGAGGGTATACCAGTTTCAGCCAGCAGCGTCACATATTCACCGGGAGTCCTAAGCATAGAACAATTTACACCCGAAAACGGAGGAAGTTATCTCCCCTATGGTTTTGTAGACGACGAAAACGTTATAACCGAAATTTATTGCATTGATGAAGCAGGAACATCTTCTGTTCCATGTAGCGAAGAGAATTCTAAACCTTATTTACTGACATATACCGTTTTACCGCAAAAATGGTTAAGTATTAAAACAGGTGTTCCAAGTAATGACTTTTTAAATGCAATGAAAGATATGGTTGGCGATGATCCCGGATTTGGATATCCTATTTGCCTAAAATATATTGAAGGAGATTCTGAAGAGAAAAAATGTGACCAACTCGGATTAAGAAGCCGTACGGGAACATATAAGATTGGTTATGATGAAGACGGGAATTCACTCGTTAGTGAAGCTTTGGCTTTTGAAATACCTAAATATATTGCAAACAACGGGACATTTGCAGAAACTTGTAACAATTCCTCAAATAACGATATGTGCTTGGCATATATATACAAAATAAGCATAAAAAAATATACGGAATAATTTTTATAGGAAGACAAAAGATATTTAAGGAGAAAACCGATGTTAAAAGAAATTAATAAGTTAAGATCACAAAGAGGCAGCCTGATGGTTGAAGCTTTGGCAATGCTTGGATTAATTTCCATGGTAACTCCTGTTGTATATAAAAAAGCGGCCGAACGCACAAATGAAATGCAAGATATTAACGCAGCAAGCCAAGTCCGAACCGTTGTTAACGGAATTGATGCCTATTTAAGAGATAACTACTCTGTTATCACCAGCGGAGGAACCGTAACCTCTAATTCCGCGTCTGAATCCTATAAAGAAGTAAACTATGCTGATTTTGGCTTTAATGATAGTTCTACAGAAACCAAGACATCAGCTCCGATTAATATTGAACACTTTAGAGATTATTTGCCAATTGGTTTCCAAAACCAAGGTAAAATATTTAAAGATTTACAAGTTGTAATTAAAGAAACAAAAGACCCTGAAGGTACAAGAAAAGCACTTACAACCATTCTTGTTGCCCACCCCAAAGATGGTGGACAAGGCTTCACAAAAATCAGAACATCTCGTATTGCATCCATGATTGGAACAAACGGTGGTTATGTTGACGGAGACAAAGCAACCGGTGTACAAGGTGTTTGGCAAATTCCGACAGATGAATTTCCAGATGAAATTAAAAACAATTTAAAAGACGGAACTATTGTTGCTACATCTCTTGAATCTGTAGCAGATGGCACGGGAGGAGGAACCAACGTATTATACCGTGTTGCTATGCCTGGTCGTGAAGATTTAAACATGATGGAAACCACATTAAACATGGGTGGAAAGAACATTTCTAACATTACCAATTTAATTGCGGATACTCAAAATAATACAGTTAATATCAAGGGAAACGCAGATACAGAAACAACTCTTAATGTTACTGGTGATGGTGTATTTTCTTCTAGCTTAAAAGCTGCCAGAGAAAACTTCTTAGCAGAAGAAGGGTATACTCAAATTAAACAAAAACTTTACGTTGGTGACAGTATAGAAGATTCTTCAGCAAAATTCATGGTAGATGGCAACACAGGAAGCATAAGTGCTCTTGGAGGAAATTTATATGCCGGATATTATAACGGTAACCCATATCTGCGCTTTGGATCAAACGCCTCTCCTCGATTACTCAAAGTAGATGAAAGCCAAGCTTCGTTTATGGAAGATAAAGTTACGATAGATGCTGCCGGCAATACAGACATTGTCGGAGATACGAGTATTGATGGTACTTTAGCAGCTGTCCAATCTGGTGGTGAAAATAAATATGCATTTACAACAGACGCTGAAGAAGCTCAATTCTATGATGAAACACTTCATGTATTAAAAGATGCCAGAAGAGTAGATATAGGTAATGAAGGAAATCCAGCAAATTTAAGAGTATACGGAGAAACTATACTCAATGATTTAACCGTAGAACAAGACTTTAAAGCGGGACATGTTGCAGGTACAAGTGACTACGGACTCAATGTAAATGGCGGCACAGGAAATGTCTTAATCAAAAAAGATTTAGAGGTTAACGGTAGTGGTACATTTAACGACTTGTTTTTTGTAAGAGATCAAGGCGGTAACGATGTATTAACAGTTAATAGCGCAGCAAATGGAAAAACCTATATTAAAGAATTAGCTGTCGGTAACAGTTCTGCAAACAATTATCAAGGCGGCACAGATAGAGGCACACACATATCCCTCTCTGGTCAAAAAACGATTCTAGCTGGAGGAGATGAATTCACAATTGGAACGACCGGTGGCGGAATCAAAATAAAAGCAGAAGATCAAAAGCTTTCACTTGGAAGTGGCGTTCGAACAGATCAAGACAAAAACGAGTTGGTAATCACTTCTAACCAAGCTCAACTAAATAGTGCTCTAAGAATTAGGACTGATGATCAAGGAGCTGGTATCTTAGCCATAAACAATGAAACAGACTCCAGTAAATTTTATCAGGATAAAGATGGCTATACAATGTCAACTTCAGATTACCCTATTTACATTCGTAAAGGTGCTATTGAGATTATGCCAAATGAAGGAACAGGAACTTCCTCTGATTCAGAAAGATTTGGCTATATCAAAGCCGATCGTTTTGTCAGCAATAACAGATTCGTCGGTTCAGGCAACAACGCTCAATTTCCAGACGGAACCGCTAGCATAGATGGTAATACGGTTAGTAACCCATATACATATGAGGTAAATCCGGCATATACATCAATGATGAATGATATTAAGTTATCTTCACGCGGCGGCGCACGCTTAAGCGATATATTACCAGACTTTATCAACAAAGGTATCTACGTTCTGGATAATACTTACGAAGGAAACAGCGACTGGGAAACAGCACAATTTAAGAGTGACGGCGTACTTCAAGGGTTAAGTGATTGCTCTGATGTCAACTGTGATACTTCTCCTTGGTTAGGTTTTATTCCTACCCCTCATTGTCCGCCAAACTATGCTGCTGTGGCTACAATTACACCGATTCGCTTTAATATGGCGCAAGCAGGTATTGCTATTCAAGGCGATGGAACATTCCCTGGAGGATCATCACCAAGAGTTACGATTGCTCAAACCAACAACCCAAAAAATGCGGAATTAAAAATCAGTGAAAACGGTGGTACTGCGGTTGATAGCTATCTTCCTTTTGCCTATATAACAGATAACAGTCAGGACCCGAAAAATTCATACAGCATTGCTGGAAGCGGTATGCAGTCTCCTACATATTGGGTAAATTTTGTCAATCACCCATATAACTTCCAAATTAACACATGGCTGAACACAACCATAAAAAAATATTACCAAGATTCTAAATTCCAAGGATGGCATGGTATTATGGGCTTTATTTATCCGGCTCAACAATATGCAGAAATTCAAGGAAAATCTCAGAGTGATTATAAATCAGATGATATTATTTGGAACCTATTTCCGGTTCGTCCGCAAGAGCTCTCTGCAATTGCAACAATATACTGCTACTTTGATAGAGAACAATACAGCACACCTATGGTTGATCCTTATTTACCACACAATGCCGCAATTGGTTCTATCAGATACGGACATGACGCACAAAATTCTAAATCTGTGAACTACAATGATCCGACATTAAACTATGACAACCAATGGTAAGTCTGATTACTCACAAAAAAAAGAACCGATGAAATGTCGGTTCTTTTTTTTGTGAGATATATGTATAAAAACTCAAAAATTAAGTTTTATTTAGAAAATAAATAATATATTATCCTTAGAGGATTAATCTATTTATATCAGAAGACTTCTGGGGTACTCTATGGCTGACTTGGACGACTTTGACGCATTTGAAGAAGAGGAAGAACAATCATCAAATATTAATAAAAAGAAGATTGTTATTTTTCTTTTGCCTATTTTAATTGCCATCGGCATTGCTGTTGGAATGTATCATACATTTGGAACTTCGGACCAAAATCAAGAAGGCCGCCCCTATAAAATATTAAATGAGACAGAAAACACACAGCAACCCCTAATTTTTTACGATTTACCCGAAATCAATACCCCACTAAAAAAGACTTCGGAAGCAAATGAAGTTTTACGCTTAAATATGGCAATAGAGCTGACCAATCGTGAAGATATTCCAAAGATAGAAATTTTACTGCCCCGCTTTTACGATATCATTTTGGCGCATATAAACGGATTAACGAATGCCGAAATTTCTGGTACGGAAGGCATGTACTGGTTAAAGCAAGAATTGTTATATCGATTGCGTTTAGCAGCAGCACCCATCAACATTGCTGACATTGATATAAAAAGTATAGAGATTCAAAAGAACATCTAAGTTGGATAAGGAAAGAAAAGTGGCTGAAGAAAACAACAAATCAAAATCACCAAACAACAATTGGGCTGATAAGATAGAAATACAGGAAGATACCTCTTTTTCAGACGAAGATGGCGGAAAAATTTTAAATCAAGAAGAAATTGATTCTCTTCTGGGCTACCATTCAGATGAAAATGACGAAAATGGTCTGCATGCTGTTAGAACAGGTGTTCATGCAATTTTAAACAGCAGTTCTGTTTCTTATGAACGCTTGCCAATGTTAGAAATTGTATTTGACCGCCTCATTCGTCTAATGGCCACTTCTCTTAGAAACTTTACCCAAGATAACGTGGAAGTTTCTTTGGAATCAATTGAATCGATGCGTTTTGGAGAATATTTAGACGCGCTCACACTTCCAACATTGTTAACCGTATTCAAAGCGGAAGAATGGGATAACTATGGTCTGATTTCTTTAGACAGTTCTTTGGTATATTCAATCGTTGACGTTCTGTTAGGTGGAAGACGAGGTACGGCGGCCATGCGCATAGAAGGTCGTCCTTATACCACAATTGAATTAAACTTGGTAAAAGATATGCTTCAATTGGTCTTAAATGATTTATCAACAGCCTTTGACCCTATCACATCTGTTAACTTCTCCTACGATAGGACAGAGACCAACCCCAGATTTGCCACCATTTCACGCCTATCTAACGCTGTTATTGTTGCACGCTTACGTGTAGATATGGAAGATCGCGGCGGAAAAATAGACTTAATGATTCCTTATGCAACGCTAGAACCCGTAAGAGAATTGTTGCTCCAAATGTTTATGGGAGAAAGATTCGGTCGAGACGCCATTTGGGAAAACCATTTAATGGAACAATTATGGGAAACCGACGTTGAATTAAGGGCGGTTATGAAAGACGTTGAAGTTAAGTTTGGTGAAATTTCTTCATGGAAAGAAGGATCTTTTCTACCTTTAGAGATGTTACCCAATGATGATATATCTCTTTTGTGCGGTGATGTTCCTCTGCTTGTCGGTTCAATGGGCCGAAAAGGAGACAAGGTCGTTGTCAAAGTAAAAGGAAAGGCTGAAAAAAATGGATAATTTAGATTTATTCATCAATTTGGTTGTTATAGCATTATTAATTCCGACAATTATCTACGTTTATCAGTTAGATAAAAACCTAAATTTAATGCGCGAAAATCAAAGTGAATTATTCAAATTGATTGAAGCTTTGAATGAAGCCACTTACAAAGCTGAAAACAGCATTCCGAAATTAAAAACCGTTACGGAAAAATCAAGTAACAACTTAAAAGAAGTTGTCGACAGCGCCAAAGAATTAAAAAATGATTTGATGTTTATTAATGAACGTGCAGACAATTTGGCAGACAGATTGGAAGGCGCCATCAAAAACAGCCGTCAAATCAAAGAAGATACGACAAACATAAATTCTGTTGCAGAAAAAAAGAATGATATTTTAGACGAGCGTTCCGAAGCAGAAATGGAACTCTTAAAAGCTCTTCGTTCTATAAAATAAAAAGGATAAAGGCAAAATGAATATAAAAAAATCTAAATTTAAGGTTCGTTTACTCCCCTTATTTATTTTTGTGGGAGTGTTATCTTTATCCATCAAAATCAATTATGTATACAACACCATTATCAATCGAGAATTACCAAAAATCAGTATTTCTCAAAACAAAGCATTGGCTGAAGAAAAAGAAAAAGCAGAGACACAACAACTCAACAACATCTTAAACGGCAATGCTCAAAATGTTAATACAGGAAGCTTTCAAAACAATTCTGCTTTCACACAATCAGAAATCAACATTTTGCAAGAATTAGCCGAAAGAAGAGAAGCTCTCGATGTTCGTTCTGAAGAAATTGATAAAAAAGCTTTGCAGTTAAAAGTGGCTGAAAGTGAAATAGATAAAAAACTTGCTCAATTAAAAGTCTATGAAGAAAAATTGCAAAAACTCATCAATCAATATAACGAACAAGAAAGAGCCCAATTGGCAACTTTGGTAAAAATGTATTCAACAATGAAACCCAAAGATGCAGCTCGCATATTTAATACATTTGAAATAGATATTTTGGTTGCCATTTTAAGAGAAATGAAACCAAGCTCATCTTCAGCTATTTTATCCCAAATGGATTCGATTAAAGCAAGAGAAGTAACGACAGCATTAATCGGTAAAAACGTATAGAGGTTTCTGTGGTTATTAAGTTGAAAAATAAATATATTTATTATCTTTGGATAAGCTTGTTGCTTATCCTTAGCATTTGTTTTTCATCAATGGAAGTCTCAGCAAAACTTCTTCAAATTAATAATTACGGCAATAAAAAGATTATGGTATTGGATATAAAAGACGATACTGATTACAGCGTAAATATTAAGGATAATTTATTGAACTTAAACTTACCTAACGGCGCTGAAAATATTTATAATAATTTAAATGCTGATTTTGTTTTGGATAAAAAACTCTCTCAAAACAAAAAAGAGCTTATAATCACACTTGATAACTATTATACCGTTAAGACCAAAAACCAAGACGGATACTTAATTTTAGAGTTAAATCGTATCAATACCCCAAAAGCACCGATAAAAAGCATAAACAAAATCTTTGCTGATTGTATTATCACGGATAAAGAAACGACCGTTGTATTTCAATACAAAGAAAAACCTAGATACTCCGTTATTTCAGAAAAAGACGCCACAATTGTTTCTTTCTTAAGCAATATAAACCTCCAAGCTCCGAATTTGGGTAAATGCTTTAGTAAAAAAATTGAAAAGAGCCCTAATAAATTTGGCGGCTTAGATATCAGATTGCCCAACACATTAATAAAATCGGATGAAATGAACAATCAATTACGTCTGCAATTTGCCCTTGGCTCACAACCGTTGCCTAATGCAAACAACACGCCGATAAAAACTTTACCTCGTGACAATGAGTTAAATACCTCAAAAAAAGATGAAGTCATCAGCTTGGCTTTTCCTTGGAACAATGAAGTGGGTTTGAGTGTTTTCACCAGAGGAAAATATATTTGGGTTGCATTCGACCATGTAAGAAAATTAGACATTGAAGACCTCAAACGTCAAAGCAACTTATTGGTTCAAGATATCATCCAGCTACCTTCGACCAAAGCCACAATTTTAAGGATAACTCCAAGAAAAGATGTTAAAATCGGTTTACGTCAAGAGGGTTTACTCTGGATTATCGATTTGTATACGCACGATATTGAATATCAAACCAATGAACTTCCCGTATTTGTTCAATATGACAGTATGAAACAATCATATCTTTATATTCCGACCACGACGGGAGGAAATGTTATTTCCATCATAGACCCAGAAATCGGTGATGTTATTTTAATGGGAACCAACACCGCCATAAAAGAAGCTATCAATGAAGATTATAAATATCAAGATTTTGAAATATTAAAATCTAAACAAGGTTTTGCACTCGTACCAAATGCTTCTGATGTTACCTTAACCAGAGGCATCAGCGGATTTAGTATTAAGGGTGAAAAAAGAGGATTAAACATATCTGACAATTTAGATTCTCTTAAAAGGCAACAAAGTCTTAAGCTTGAAGCCAGCGCAGACGTCTTTGGCCTCAAACTTCCGGAACAATTATTTAATATGACCTTTACGGAAGCACAACAACAATTGCAAGAAGATATCAAAAAATCTAAAGGTGCGGCAAAAATTGAAGCAAAATTAAGACTGGCCAAATATTATTTAGGCATGGGACTTGGCACGGAAGCTTTAAGAGAGCTTGAAGAAATAAAAGACAAAATAAAACCTGAAACATATTTTGCATTAACCGGTATCGGAAACTTTTTGTTGCGTCGCTATGATCAAGCTATGGATGATTTTTCTCAACAAGGTTTGGAAAATAACAATCAAGCTGTATTTTGGCGTGTTTTGGCCTCTTCTGCATTAAATTATAAGCAAGAAAACAATATCATTTTATTATCTTTTATATCTGTTATCAGAGATTATCCGCAAGAATTAAAAGAGCGCATTGCCTTGGTGGCCGCTGAAACAGCCATAAAATCTTATGATGATATATCTACACAAAACTTTATGGATATTTTGAAAAATTCAAAAGATAAAGAAGCCAGAAAATCTCATATTTTGTATTTGAACGCTCAAAAATTTAATGCGCAAGGATACCCAAACAATGCAATGAGAGAATATTCAGCTGCACTTTTGTATAAATCTCAAAAGTACAATGCATTAGCGCGCTATGAAAAAGTAAATTTAGCCCTTAAACTCAACACCATTTCTTACAGCAATGCAATTGCAGAAATGCAAAAATTGCGTTTTGCATGGGGTGAGCCCAAGTTTAAATTAATGCTACTCAACAAATTAGCCGAAGTTTATGTCTTGAACAAAGAATACAACAAAGCTCTTGCTGCATATCAAGAAAGCTTAAATTTAGCATCAAGCAATCAAGATGAAGCTATTTTAGATAAAATGGTGAAGTTGTTTGAAGATATATATATGAATAACCGTGCAGATGAAATGCCTCCATTAAAAGCCATTGCTTTGTATAAAGATTATGAATGGCTTGGCCCAAGAAGCAAATATTATACCGAAATTGCGCAAAAAGTTGCAGACAGAATGGTTGCATCAGACTTACTTGAAAGCGCCGCTAATATCTTAAAAGAGCAATTACGATTAATCAATTTGGATAATGAACAAAAAGCCCAAATTGGAGCCAGACTTGCCCTCATTTACCTTTTTGAGGATGACAATATGGCCGCATTAAAAATTTTAGACAACACGGATGCTCAAGATATTTCAGCCAATCAGCAAAAATATCGCAAGATAATAAAAGCACAAGCCTTATCTAATATGAAAAGAACAGATGAAGCTCTGGATTTGTTAAAAGATGATACCAGTAAAAATGCCTTGTTGCTAAAAACAGAAATATATTGGAAATCTGAACAATGGAGCAAAGCTGCAGATACTATTAAATTCTTGATAGAAAAGCCTAAAAAAGGTCAAAAACTTTCTCAAGAACAGATTAATTATATTTTAGATTGGATTTTAGCATTGAAAAAATCCGGTAAGAACACTGTGGTTTACAGAATAAGAAACACATTCTTGCCATATTTCAAAGACACCAAACAATATGCAACATTCAATGTCTTAACATCTAATCTTGAGACCAATCGTGTGGATATGCAAGCAATCAATCAAGCTGTTGAAAGCATCTCTGCATATAGCGATTTTTCAAAAATCTATAATGATAATTTGCTTAACCAAATTCCCAAGCAAGTTCCTCTAAAACAGGACAACTAAGATGCCTTTTAAGATAAATTCGCCTTTTGCTCCCGCCGGAGATCAACCTCAAGCAATTAAAGAGCTATGTGAAGGCATCAATCAAGGTGTGGCTTCTCAGGTATTGTTAGGTGTAACTGGCTCCGGAAAAACTTTTACGATGGCCAAAATTATAGAACAAACCCAGCGCCCTGCTCTGATTATGGCTCCAAATAAAATTCTGGCCGCACAATTATATTCGGAAATGAAAGAATTTTTTCCAGATAATCATGTTGAATATTTTGTATCTTATTACGATTATTATCAGCCGGAAGCCTATATTCCCAAAACAGATACCTATATAGAAAAAGATTCTGCACTCAATGAACAAATAGACCGTATGAGAAACGCTGCAACCAGAAGCTTGTTGGAAAACAGAGATGTTATCATTGTTGCATCAGTTTCCTGCATCTATGGTTTAGGAGATGTTGAATCTTATTCTGCCATGACCATACCTTTAGAGGTTGGTGAAGAAATCAGCATCAAAGATGTTGCCAAAAGGTTAACCGAGCTCCAATATGAAAGAAATCAAAATAACTTTGTACGTAGCACATTTCGTATCAATGGAGATGTATTAGATATTTTTCCGGCGCATTATGAAGACCGCGCATGGAGAATATCTTTCTTTGGCGATGAGATTGAAACAATCCACGAGTTCGATTCCCTAACCGGCAAAAAGACCGCATCTTTAAACAATGTAACGGTCTATCCGGCCAACCACTATGTAACCCCTCGTCCGGCAATTTCTCAGGCCTTGGTCGGCATCAAAAAAGAATTAAAAGAAAGAGTGGAAGAGTTTAAGGAACAAAACAAACTTGTAGAAGCGCAAAGAATAGAACAAAGAACCAGATTTGACATTGAAATGTTGGAAACAACCGGCCATTGTAAAGGAATTGAAAATTACTCAAGATATCTAACCGGACGCAAAGCCGGAGATCCTCCTCCGACATTGTTTGAATATTTACCGCATGATGCTTTGATTTTTATTGATGAGAGTCATATTTCCGTACCTCAAATCGGTGGTATGTATAAAGGAGACTATAACCGCAAACACACTTTGGCAGAATTTGGCTTTAGATTACCTTCTTGTGTAGACAACCGCCCGCTCAAATTTTATGAATGGGACAAGATGCGCGGACAAACCATTTTTGTTTCAGCCACCCCCGGAGATTGGGAGTTAGAACAAAGCCACGGCGTTTTTGTGGAGCAAGTTATCCGTCCAACGGGTTTGTCTGACCCACTTTGCATTATCAGACCGGTAGAAGATCAGATTGATGATTTAATGCACGAGTGCCGCAAAACCGCAGAAAAAGGCGAACGCGTTTTGGTCACCACCTTAACCAAGAAAATGGCGGAAGATTTAACCGAATATCTAAATGAAAACGGCATTAAAGTCAGATATCTGCACTCAGATATTGATACATTAGAGCGCATAGAAATCATCAGAGATTTAAGACTTGGTGTTTTTGATGTATTGGTCGGTATCAACTTGTTACGAGAAGGATTAGATATTCCCGAATGTTCTTTAGTTGCAATCTTAGATGCCGATAAGGAAGGATTTTTGCGTTCCACCCGCTCACTTATTCAAACCATCGGTAGAGCTGCCCGTAATGCTGAAGGCCGCGTTATTTTATATGCCGATAAGATGACTGATTCTCTAAAAGCCGCATTAGATGAAACCAACAGAAGAAGAGAAAAACAAATAAAGTATAATGCTGAACACGGCATTACGCCGCAAACAATTAAAAAGAAAATCTCCAATGCCTTAGATGAAATGACCAAAGGCGATTATGTTGAAGTTTCAAAAGAAAAATCAGATATTTCTCAAGTTAAAAACATAGATAAAAAGCTCAAAGACTTGAACAAAGCCATGAGAGAAGCTGCCGCTAACTTAGAATTTGAACAAGCCATGATATACAGAGATGAAATTAAAAAGCTTGAAGAAATGTACCTCAAGAACTAAAAAAAAGCACTCTATAAAGAGTGCTTTTAATTTTCTTACATTTCTTTTTGTTCAAAGAAAGATTTGTCAACACCGCACAACGGGCAAACCCAATCTTCCGGCAATTCTTCAAACGGGGTTTCTTCGTCATAAACATAACCACAAACAGTGCATACCCATTTCAAATTTTTTTTCTCTTCAGCCATTTTTTTCTCCTTTTCAGCATGAGAGTTAGATTTATATTCATTAAAACTTTTCAAAACTTCATTTTTAAATCCGTTACGATAATCAGCATAAGTCAAAGCCTCATCACAAAGCAAGCATTCAGCATCCAAAACCTCAGCCACAAACATCGTGTTGCTTGAAAACTGTTGTTTGCTGATAACCTTAGCTTTAATAATAGCTGTAGACTTTGGATAATAAGGTAAATCATCTTTCATCAATGGAGAGATAACATCCCATTTATTCACATTGCGAGAAGATTGAAAACCAAAGTTAGCCAACACAAAGGGATCAACACTTTTTCCCAATATACTCAAAGAGAAGATATTTGTTTTTTCAATCACCTCTTTGGTATAGCTTTGATTACCGCAAGAAATAATGATGATATTCGGACCATGCGCCACTTGTGTAACCGCATCAATCAAACTTCCGACCAAATGCCCGTTATCATTGGCACCGAGCACATAAAGACCGTTGGTCAATCTAAAAAGAGCATTTTCATCCATAATTCATCATCCTTAAAAAAACTTATAAGTATTATATAGTGAATAAAAAATAATTTTCAAATTGTTCTTAAATTTTTTTTTGCTAAAATGGGGAAAACTAGCAAAAGAGAGACAAATGCCAAAAGAACTGGAAATATCCGAAGATTTTTCAAAAGCCTTTGAGTTGATTGAAAAAAGCAACAAGCACCTTTTCATCACCGGAAAGGCAGGGTCTGGAAAATCAACTTTTTTGGAATATTGCCAAAACCATTTAAACAAAAATATGGTTATGCTGGCTCCAACGGGTGTTTCAGCCTTAAACATCAAAGGTCAAACCATTCATAGGTTCTTTGGCTTTCCGGTAAACATCAGCGTAGAAAAAATAAAATCTTTGGAGTTCACGCCTCGCGCCAAGAGGATATATAAAAACTTAGAAACGCTGATTATAGATGAAGTCTCAATGTTAAGGGCAGATTTGCTTGATTGTATCAATTGCTTTTTAGAGCTTTACGGACCGGTCAAAGGCGCGCCCTTCGGCGGTGTTCAGGTTGTTTTTGTCGGAGATTTATATCAGCTTCCACCGGTTATTTCTAAAGCAGAAGCCCCCTATTTTTATCAAAAATATGAAACCGCTTATTTTTTTAGTGCCGAAGTTTTCAAAAAAATCCCGCTTGAAGTTATAGAGTTAAAAAAGATTTATCGTCAAAAAGACCAAGATTTTATTGAAATGCTCAGCCGTTTTCGCAACAATACAGTCACCAAAGAAGATATTCAAAAACTAAACTCTCGCCTCAATCAAGAGCAAAAGTTTTATAATTTAACCGAGTTTCAAATCTTTTTGACTGCGACCAATCTTCAAGCAGAAAAAATAAACCAACAACATCTAGAAAAACTAGATGGCATTACCTATTGTTCTGATGCATTTGTTGAAGGAAATTTTAATCAAGATTCATACCCAACGGCTGAAACCCTATATTTCAAAATCGGTTCTCAAATAATGTTTTTGAACAATGACAGCAAGAACAGATGGGTTAATGGCTCATTGGGATATATTGAAAAAATTTTTATGGAAAACGGGAAAATCAAACATATTTCTGTTCGCTTGATGCAAGATTATAAACTGGTTGAAGTATTCCCCTATTCTTGGGAAATTTTCAAATATAAGATTGAAGGTAAAGAAATTATATCTGAAGTTGCCGGTTCTTTCACACAATTTCCGTTCCGTTTGGCATGGGCGGTCACCATTCACAAAAGCCAAGGCAAAACATTTGACCATGTGGTAATAGACATTGGTCAAGGCACCTTTGCTACCGGACAACTTTATGTGGCATTGAGCCGTTGCACATCTTTTGAAGGCATAAGCTTAACCAAAGCCATATCGCCAAGACATATTTTAACTGATGAAAAAATCAACGATTTTTTAAGCACATATCTTCCACATGAGCAAACTTTGGCAGAAAAAAGCAAAATTTTGCAAGAGTCGATATATCAAAAAAACAAATTATTGATAGAATATACCAAAGCCAACGGAGAAGAATCAAAAAGGATGATAATTCCACAACATATAAGCAAAAACAATCTATTAGCCTATTGCATTCAAAGAAATGAACAAAGAACTTTTGTAATTGAACGAATAAAAAGTATAAAAATTTTAAAAAATAATAACTAAAATCAAAAAAAAGACTTGAGAAAATATTTTTTTGAGGTAAATATATCAAAGCAAATAACGGAATGTAGTTCAGCCTGGTAGAACGCTTCGTTCGGGACGAAGAGGTCGCTGGTTCGAGTCCAGTCATTCCGACCA
>CALXWC010000007.1 GCA_944392265.1 uncultured Alphaproteobacteria bacterium
GCGATTAGAGCTTTGCAGGTTATAGGTTTCACCATCACTTCTATTCGTGATGTTACTCCTATTCCTCACAATGGCTGTCGTTTAAGAAAACGTCGTCGCGTATAATCTGTTTCGTGATTTGGGATGTGAGGCATATCTTGTCTCACCTCTTTGTTTGAAAATTTGCAATTGCAGTTAAAAAAGAGGACATAGCAGTGATTCAAAAGAATTGGCAAGAACTTATTAAACCAACTAACTTAGAAGTAACCCCATTTGATGGCGGTAATAAAGCTAAAATAGTGGTTGAACCCTTAGAACGTGGCTTTGGTCTAACTTTGGGTAATGCTTTGAGAAGAGTTTTACTTTCTTCTTTACAAGGCGGTGCTGTTACCGCAATTAAAATCAACGGAGTTCTCCATGAATTTTCTGTTGTTCCTGGTGTTAGAGAAGATGTTACAGACATCGTTCTTAATATTAAAGGTTTGGCTATTGCCGTTCAAGGCGAAGGTCAAAGAACAATGACTCTTAAAGCAGAAGGTCCTTGCGAGGTTACCGCTGCAATGATTGAAACCGGTCATGATGTTGAAATTAAAAATCCTGAGCATGTTATTTGCACCCTCGATGCCGGCGCAAAAATTGCTATGGAATTGATGGTTAATACCGGTAAAGGATATGTTCCGGCTTTCCAAAACAAAACTCCGGACGCTCCTATTGGTGTTATTCCCGTTGATGCGATTTTCTCACCTGTTAAGAAAGTTTCTTACAAAGTTGAGAATACTCGTGTTGGTCAAATTACCGACTATGATAAGTTGACTATGGTTGTTGAAACTAACGGTGTTGTTACCCCTGAAGATGCTGTTGCTTTTGCAGCTCGTATCTTGCAAGACCAATTGAAACCATTCATTAACTTCGATGAACCGGAAGCTGAAGTTGAAGCTGAAAAAGAAGAATTACCGTTCAATCGTAACTTGCTTAAAAAGGTTGATGAACTTGAATTGTCTGTTCGTTCAGCTAACTGCTTGAAAAATGACAATATTGTTTATATCGGTGATTTGGTTCAAAAGACAGAAGCCGAAATGCTTAGAACTCCTAACTTCGGTCGTAAATCTTTGAACGAAATTAAAGAAGTATTGTCTAAGATGGGAATCCACCTCGGTATGGATACTCCGGGTTGGCCACCTGAGAATATTGAAGAACTCATCAAGAAAGTTGATGAACACTTCTAACTTGAAAGATTTGAAAAACTCCCGAGAAATCGGGAGTTTTTTTATGCCTGTTTTAGTTTTTGTATTTTTGATATGTTGGTTTTCTGATGAAAATCCAGATGCAATCTGTATTTGGATTTTATGAAAATTTAAGCACTTTTTATTTAACCCAATTTTATAATTTGTGATTGACAAGAGAATATAGTGAGAATATTTTTTTATCGTCTTATGAATTATTAAAATTTATTGTTATGAAAAAGTTTTTGCTTTGGTTTTTAGGGCAGTTATTTAATCTGCTCTTATCCGCATTTTTAGCTATCTTATTCACGGTCATTTTCTATGGCTTCTTGTATAAAGTTGCAGGAATAAATTTGGATTATTTGGATGTTACTTGCAGGGGTGTTATGCTTGGAATTCTTGTTATTATATTTGCTTGTAACTATAAACGATTCAAATATTGGAGTGATGGTGTTTAAAAAGCACATATTAGAGTCTTTTAATTATTTTAAATTTTTTGCTTATGAACAAATCAGTTAAAAAAGCGTGGATTGTTACGGTTCATTGTGTTTGGACTGTTATGTGGGTTGTAATTTTCCAATTGGCATGGAAAGAGATTTTACCCTATTTTACAAACTGGTCATCTGAAGCTGTGATTTATTCCAGTTGGGTTTTGGCCATTATCGGCGGAATAATAATGCTTACACTTAACTACAAAGATGTTACCAAGTGGAGCACAAGAATTTGAAAAAAGAACCTCTTAGAGGTTCTTTTTTTTATAATTTTTTCTTGATTTTTATAATTGATAGTTCTATAAGTTTCTCGCTTTAATATTATTAACTAAATTATTGTCCTATGGAAAAAAGTTTTTCTTCAAAAAAGTTTTTTGCATGGTTCTTGACACAACTTTGTTGCATTCTGTGGGCAGGTATTGTCGCAGTTGTGTTTGTTGGTGTCGTTTATGCTATTTTGAGTTTTCTGAGAATGGAAAACGTCAAAACAGTTAGTTGCCTGATATTCGTTTTGGTCTTTGTATTTGCTGCAAAAGTTAATTATTTTGACATTAAATCAGAGATTTATAAGGTGCTAGCCGTGCGTTAAAGCTTGGGATCACAATTTTGATTGTGATCCTTTTTTTATTTTATAAAAAAGTCTTGCAATTTTATTTATTTACGTTATATTCAGGCTACATTTAGGCAGAAATTTATCTGCTTTTTTGTTTGGCATATATGAAGAGTAGTGCCAAATTGGTTTTTATCCGCTTTGCCTTGCAAAGCACAGAGAAAATGAAAGGAATATGTCATGAGACATGGAATGGCTCACAGAAAATTTAACATGGACACCAATGCTCGTAAAGCTTTGTTCTCTAACTTGACCAACGCTTTGTTGACCCATGAACAAATTACAATTACTGTTACTCGCGCTAAAGAATTGAGAACTTTTGCCGACAAAATGATTACTTTGGCTAAAAAAGGTCAATTGAACAATCGTCGTCAAGCATTGTCTTTCTTGCGCAACAATGAAACTGTTTCTAAACTTTTCTCTACTTTGGCTGAACGTTACAAAGACCGTAACGGTGGTTATACTCGCGTTTTGAAAGCTGGTTTCCGTTATGGTGACTGCGCTCCTATGGCAATCATTGAATTGGTTGATCGCGATGTTAACGCTAAAGGTGCTAAAGACTTGGCTCGCGTTGCTGCTGAAAAAGCTGCTCTTGCAGAAGCTGAAAAAGCTGCTAACGAAGCTAATAAATAGTTTCTATACAAAACAAAAAAAGGTCGCTGTTTTAAGCGGCCTTTTTTTATATCTCCTTCTTGACTTTGTATGTTCTTATGTTATTTCTATCTGTAATTTAAGATTATTATCTATATTGTTGTATTTAAAAATTTTTTTTCTATGGAAAGAGAAGTTATATCAGGAAAAGTAATTTGTTTTACTTTGTCTGATAGAAAAATCAGTGTTAATTTGAAAACGAATTCAGGTCAATTTGTGGGCTTGGTTGTGAAAACTATTAAAAGGCCGTTGCTTTCTGTTTTTCCATTTATAACAGATAGCGAAAAAGTTGTATTAATCTTGCAGAACGGAAAAATTTTCTCCATACAATTAGGTAGTGGAAAGAATCCATGGATTTTAAATATGGAAGAAAATTTGGATATTAAAGCTAATTTGAAATCTTGTGTATGTGAGCAAATTGATTGCCGCTATATCTATGGTTTTATATTGGCAAAGACTGCTCCGGTAAGTTTGCAGATTATGGTTTCGGAAACGGATAAGGTTGAATATGAAATTTATTCCAACACGTTGCAAGCACAGGCTGTTTTTAATGAATTTTTGACGGTATCCAAACGGAAAGATGAGCTTTTGCTTTTTCAAAACGAAAAGGGGAAGGTGACAAAAGTCATTAACAAAACAAGGGACCGTGAATTTATTTTTTAAGCGTAAAAAAGGCGAATCTTAAAGGTTCGTCTTTTTTTTATTATAAATGTTTTCTTGACAAAACAGCTTGATGTGGTAAGCCTATTTTATCTTTTGATATTAGTGTGTATCAATTATTTGTTAAATTAAATTTTTTTCGTATGGAAAAACAAAAGAAAGTTATTGGCATTATTGGCGGTCTATCCCCAATGTCAACAGTGGTTTACTATTCTCAGATAATTGAGTGCTACAAGCGTCGTGTTGAAACAGCTTTGCAGTATCCGCGTTTGGTCCTTTCAAGCGTTAACATGGCTGAAATCGATTCTAATAAAAAGAAGCATGATCCGGCAAAGATTTTGAAAGTCTTTGAAAATGCTGCTCATGATCTTTCTTCGGCAGACTTTATTGTTGTGGCCAGCAATAGCTTGCATATTGTAGCTGATAAGTTTGCCAAGCGAATCGATAAAGAGTTTTTAGACATCAGAGATGTCGTCGGTAATGAGCTTGTGAAAAAAGGTTTTTCTAAAGTTTTGCTTTTGGGAACAACCTATACGATGCAGAAGGAATTTTACAGCGGACGTTTGCTTAAGTATGGTGTGGAAACGGTTGTGCCGGATGCGCGTAATCAGGAATTGTTGAATAATCTGGTTTATGACGAGTTGTGTCAGGGAAATGTATATTCCAAAGCAGACGACCTGATTACAAGAATTATCAACGAGAGTATTGAAAAAGAGCAAGTACAGGCCGTGGTTTATGCTTGTACCGAGTTTTCACTGTTGAGCCGAAGAATGTTGTTGCCGGTCATTGATTCAACAGAATTGCATGTTCAGGCAATTGTTGACAAGGCTTTGAACGGCTAAGCAAAAAAAAAGAGAGGTATTGTACCTCTCTTTTTTTATTTATCCGAATATTGACAAAAATCTATTTTGTGATAAGACAGTATTCAAGTGAGTTATATTTAAGCTATTATTAATTTTTTAAACAAAAAAGCTATGAGAAAGCCTATTATTGGTATTTTGGGTGGTTTTTCTCCACTCTCTACCGCAGAGTATTACAGCCAGATTTGCAAGAAGTATAATGAAAAAGCTGGCGGTTTGGAATATCCGATTATCAAGTTGCATAGTTTCAACATGGTTGATGTTGATGTCGAGGCCAATAACAAAGAGCCTTTGCGTCGCTTCTTCAATGCTATTGAGGCTATGACACCGGTTGATTTCTTTGTGATTGCCAGCGGTACGATGCATCGTGTCGCTCGTCGCTTGTTGGATGATGGTGTTAATATCTTGGATATGCGTAAGGCGGTTCTGGATGAACTCAAGGCAAAAGGTTTTGAAAAAGTTTTGCTTTTGGGTAGCAAGTACACCATGACCGGAAGCTTCTACAAAGGTTATTTGGAAGATGCCGGCATTGAGGTTGTTATTCCTTCAGAGGAATCAATTGAAAAACTCAATGCTGATATCTATCACAAGTTGGCTAAAGGTGAAGTGCCGTTCGGAGCTAACCAATTCATGAAAGACGCTGTTCATGAGGCGGTTGAAAAAGAGCAGGTTCAGGCCGTGGTCTTTGCTTGTACGGAATTCTCTTTGTTGGAGAAAGACTTTGAAGTGCCGGTTGTAAATGCCATGGAGTTGCATATCAATGCGGCCGTAAAGAAGGCTTTGGAGTAAAAAAAGAAACGGAGTACTCATCTGAGTACTTCGTTTTTTTATGTAATTTATTTTTTTGACAAAATGTGTTTTTTTTGACTAGATTTTGATGCTTTTTTGTGGTATGTTAATTTCTGTTTTGATTATAAGTTCTTTTTATGACAAATCAGTTTATTTTTTAATCAAGCAAAATAGGATGTGAAAATGAATAAGAAAACTCCATATAAATTAGCATTTTCTTCCGGTGATTATGTTGTGTATCCGGTACATGGCGTTGGCAAGGTATCTGATATCACAAAGCAAAAAGTTGCTGGTACAGAATTAGATTTGATTGTGGTCAATTTTGATAAAGATAAAATGACTTTGCGCATTCCTTTGGCTAAGGCCGAAACGACCGGCTTGCGTCAAATTTCCAGTGCAGATGTTATGGAAGACGCTTTAACCACTCTTAAAGGAAAAGCAAAAGTTAAAAAGATTATGTGGTCTCGTCGTGCTCAAGAATATGAAAGCAAAATTAATTCCGGTTCTCCGGTGGCTATTGCTGAAGTTATCAGAGATTTGCATCGTAATGAAAATTTGGCAGAACAATCTTACAGCGAACGCCAAATTTATGAGCAAGCTTTAGACCGTTTGGCAAATGAATATGCCGTATTTAAAAATATTGCTCCTGCAGAGGCTCAAAAAGCTTTGTTGGATATCTTGACCAAAGCTTAAGTCTTTAGAGCTCTACAACAAAAAAAAGTGCTTTTATGAAGCACTTTTTTTTGTTTCTTGTTTAAATAGCTTGAATTCTTTTAACCATTCTTTTTTTCCTCCGGAATTAAATGCTAAAAGCTTTGCAACATCCTTGAGGGCATTTTCTTTTGAAATATCACCTTTGGAAAGTTTTTTTCGATAATGGATTAAAACTTTTTGCCGTTCCGATGCATAAAATTTTTCTCGGCTTAAATTGTATTCTTCCAATCTTTTTTGTTTTTTCCTTAAAGATATTTGTTGGCAATGCTGATATAGAATCGCAATAGCAAAAAGAATCGATAAACCAAATAAACTTAAAATGATTGTTTTTTCCATAATAAATATTTTTAATACATTTTGATATTTTTATACCTTAAAATACATAGCTTGTCAATTTTGCTTAAGGACTCCGCAAAAAATATTTTCGACTCGAAAAACTTGTCAAACTTAAAATATGAAGAAATTTTTTTTGAGGAAAACTTTGGGGATAAACGAGAGTCTGTTTGCGAATCAGAAAAAGTTAAGGAATCATTAACACAGTTTAGTAAGTGTTTTGAAGGTGAGAAATGTTTGAGATTAATGATGAAATGCAAACTAATGTAATTGATGATATTGTAATTTCTGCATGCCCTGTCTTGGTAGAGGAATCTACTCAGGGAAATTTATGGGGCTATTATCTCTGCATTGAAAATAATTCAAAACACAAGATTCAGCTCTTGGGTAAAAATTGGAATATCAGCGATGATAAAGGTAATTTTTATTGCGATGATTCTGATGGATTTAAGGGAGAAATTCCTGAACTTGAACCCGGAGAGTATTTTGAATTTACAAGTACAGCCCCGATAGACGCGCATAATGCCGTTTTTTATGGAAGCTGCAAGATTGTTGATACATATGCTAATAAGGCAAAAAATATTCGTATTCCGACATTGTCTTTAGCAACAAAGTATCAACGCAAAAACGCTATATTAAATTAGCAATTAAAGACCTCTTTAGAGGTCTTTTTTTTTATTGTTTCTTTTTTAGCTCTATGGTATAGATGTTTTGTTAAACCTATTAAATTTTCCATTATGAAAAGAATTATTATATTACTTTTACAAGTTGTTGTTGCTGCATATATGTGTTTTTGTATGTGGTATGTGTGTGCTTTTAAAGAAGTTAACTTTTGTCTCCCTGAAATTTTTAGCTATGTATCGCTTTGTGTCGGAGCTGTATCTTTCTTCATAGTTGCCATATTTTTTCTATGGCTTCTTGCGATGATTTCTCAGTTTTTCTTTAAAAAACACTAATAAAAAAACTCCGCTGAATGCGGAGTTTTTTTGTGCTTAATATTTAGCTTATTCGTAGTTTTCAATATAATCGCTGTTGGCAATATACATATTTAAGTAACGACGAATGTTTTGATCCATTTTAGCGTTAAATTCGTTGAACAATTTTGTTACCATTGAATTCCAATATTGTTCTTTTTCTGCAATGTCGGTATCAGCCGGAATGATTAACTCTCTCCATGCAATAACTTCTGTTTCTGCTTTTGACAAGCTTTTTAAGTCACTGACGCGGATAACAACATCTAAGTTTGCACGATATTTAATGCGGTCTTTGGTAAACATTTCTTGAGCTTTTTCGATTTCTTCAGTAACGCTTGCATCCTTAATGATAACGGTTGCGATTTTATCTGAACCAAAATCGACAGCTTTTAATCTGTCGCGAGCCCAAATTTTAGCTGTTTTTTCAATAGAAATCGGGAACAAGTGTTCTACATTCGGACGAGTGAAAGAAGGAGTGAATTCAGAAATAACTTCAATCTTCTTTACTTTTAAGTCAATCGGTTCCAAATTGGTAAAACGTGGTTCACGATAATTGCTGGTTTCTTCTTCTGCGTTCATTGATGCGCAGGCAGACATAAGAGATACCATCATTACAACAGGCAAAATTCTTTTAAATATTTTCATTTTTCTAATCCCAAAAGTTATTTTTTAATCATTATCTATCATATAGATTAAAATGTCGTTAATTCTTTTGTTCAAGAATTTCAGCCTTATCAAAAACGTATTTTTCTGAGCAGAAATGACATTCTGCCGTTATTTTTCCGTTTTCGGCCAATTGTTCTATTTCTGATTTATCAAATGAGCGCAAAGTATTTAAAAGTTTTTCGCGATTGCAGCGGCAGCCGAATTTATATTCCATACTTTTGGTAATGACCAAATTGTTGCTATGATACAAGCGGTGTAAAATGTCTTCAGCGCTTAAATCTGCATTGAAAATTTCATCCGCAGTTAAAGAATGCATAAAGACTTGAGCTTGATTCCAAGCTTCTTTAGCTTCTTCCTCGTCTAATTCTTCCTTGCCGCCTTTGCTTGGCATTTTTTGAATCATAATACCGGCTGCACTCCAACTTTTTGACTCTCCGTGAGGGGGAAGAATGAACAATTGTAAGTCTGTGTCAATTTGTTCAGATTGTTTGAAATAACGTAAAGCGCATTCTGATAAATTTTTGCCTCTTAAATCAACAATACCTTGGTAAAGTTGCGTGTTTTCTCCTTGGTCAACTGTGAAAGCCAATCTGCCTTCACCCATCAAATGCGGCGCCGGTTCAACTTCTCCGCTCATTTTTCTTAAAGCTTGAGATTTTTTTAAGTGTTCTTCATCAAACTTAGCGCAAGCACGCATGGTACCGTCTGATTTTACATCAACAACCACCATTGGAACAGGTCCATTACTTTCTGTCTGCAAAGTGAATAAGCCGTCATATTTGATTGAGCTGGCAAGCATTGCCGCTAAAACGGAGCTCTCGGCAATGACACCGGAAACAGGCAACGGGTAACCATGTTTGGTCAAAATTGTATCTATTACTTTGTTTAATCTGATTAAACGACCTCTGAAAGCACCGTTATCAATGTGAAATGACGTGCAAATATCAAAATTATTCAAGTTTTGTCCCCTTAGTTAATGATTTTTATAAATATATCTGCTACATATGTAGTGATTTTTTTAGGAGTTTGCAAGTTGTTTGATGAAATTGAAAAAACCAAAAAGAAAAAAGTGTTAAAAAAAATAACACCGCAACGATTGAGAAATATTGCTCTTTATTATCTGAAGCGTTACGAAACATCTACGGCAAACTTGCGTCAAGTTTTGCGCAAAAGGGTTAATGACTATGCCTTTTATAATAAAGAGTTTGATAAGCAAGAAGCCTATGCTTGGATAGAAGATATTGTTGCTGATTTTTTGCGTTATGGTTATGTGAATGATGAACGCTTTGCCGAAATAAAAATCAGAGACTATAAACAAATGGGAAAATCTGTGCGTTATATTAAGGCAAAACTTAAAGAAAAAGGCTTAAGCGATGATTTGGTTGAACAATTACTTAAAACTCAAGACTATGATGAATTAGAGGCAGCTCTAAAGTTTGCGCAAAAAAAACGAATCGGGCGCTTTCGTGCTACTGATAAACAAGCAGAATATAAACAAAAAGATATGGCCGCTTTGGCCCGTGCCGGTTTTTCTTATGATGTTGTTTGTGAAGTATGTCAAATGCACGAAGATTTTTAATATTCCACTTTGCTTAAGTATAATCCGCAAGCCGGTGCATTAGGTCCGGATTTTCTTCTGTCTTTGGCTTCCAAAATAGTTTTTATTTCTTCTGGTTTGATTTGGTTGTTACCAACCATTTTTAATGTGCCAACCATGTTTCTGACCTGATGATGCAGAAAAGAGCGTGCTTCAACAATAAAATCTATTTCTTCTCCGTTTTGAATGATATCTAATTTGTCCAGCGTTTTTATCGGGGATTTCGCCTGACAAGCTGCCGCACGAAAAGAAGTGAAGTCATGTTGGCCGAGCAAGTATTTTGCACCTTCTTGCATTTTTTCAACATCTAAAGGATAAGGGACCCACCAAACACGATTTTTTTGCAGAGCGGGGAAGGAACGGCGGTTCAAAATTTTGTAAATATAACCTCGTCCCTTGGCTGAAAAACGTGCGTTAAAATCATCTGAAACTTTTTCAACCTTTAATACACTCATAGCAATATCTTGACTGCGAAGATGATGATTTAGTCCTTGTAACATTCTAAACTCATCAATATCTTTATCCATATCAAAATGAGCCACTTGAGCTAAAGCATGAACACCGGCATCGGTTCTGCCTGCACATTGAACTGTGATTTGCGGTTCTTTACCGAAAACAGCAAAAGGATTATAGACATTTCCTTTCTCATCAGCCGAAACCTTTTCAACACCCGTGAAGCAAGCAATGGCTGTTTCCAGATATTCTTGCGCGCTGGGACCATCAAGCTGTCTTTGCCAGCCTAAAAGATTGGTACCGTCGTATTCTAGAGTCAGTTTATATCGCATATGGTTCTTTCTTTCATAGAAAAAGAGAGGATTTTCTCCTCTCTTTTATACGATAAGTTTGTTTTTGGCAAATGCTTATTATGCTACTTTGCTAAAATTTTCTTGTGTTTTTTCCTCTTGCCACAAGCCTAATTTTTTCTGAATAGCCCAAATAACACGCAAAGCTTCCAATGCATTTTGACCGCTGATTCTCGGAGTTTCTTTACCGTTAACACAGTTTACAAAGTGTGTTAATTCTGCAGTCAAAGGTTGGTTTGTCGGAATGAATAATTGTTCTACACTACCTTTCAAACCATAGTTCATCCAATCTGGAATGCTTTCTTGGTTAACATAAGGCATACGACCTTGAGAGTGAACGTTAATGCTTTGGTTGATGAAGTCCATATCAATGTAGTTTGTATCTGTTGTAACAGTCAAAGTACGAACGCGAGCTTGTGTAATACGGCTGGCTGTGATGTTGGCTGTAACACCGTTTTCAAATGTGAGCAAAGCCGTGATATAATCTTTTCCTTCCGGATGGTCCGGTGTGGTAACGGCTGTTGCTTGAATGTCTTTAATCGGAGATTGAACCAAAGACAAGATGATTTCGGCATCGTGAATCATCAAGTCCATGGATACATCAACGTCTGTGATACGACCGCTGGCTGCAGACATACGTTGAGCTGTTAAAGAACGAATCTTGTTGGTGTCATGCAACAATTTGTGCATTTGTTCAACAGCAGGGTTGAATTGTTCAATGTGACCAACAAGCAAAGTTACGTTATTTTTTGCGGCGGCATTGATTAAACGTTGGCAACCTTCTTCTGTGGTGGCTAAAGGTTTTTCCATCATGCAGTGAATGCCGTGATTTAAGAAAAATTCACCAACATCAGCGTGGGTGATTGATGTGGTTACAACGCTGACTGCATCTACGTTTGCAGCAACTTCTTCTAAGCTTGAAAATGCTTTGATACCAAACATTTCGGCAGCTTTTTCTCTGGCTTCAGGGAAAATGTCATATACACCGACGAGTTCTACGCCCGGAAGAGTTTTGTATGTTTTAAGATGGTTGCGTCCCATCATACCTGCGCCGATAACGGCAACTTTGAGTAAATTTGTCATCTCAATTTATTCCTTAATTTTAGTTTGCTGAATTAATTTAGTTTACTATTAACAAATTTCTTGATAAAAATCTCTTAAATTCTTGTTACATATTGTTACATTTTGTTGAACGTAAGGAAAATAATATGAAAACATTCGGAAAACAAATGGTTAGCTTGCTTTTTACAGGCGTTTTGCTGGCTTCTTGTGCTTGGCAGAATCAAAAAGAATCTGTAAAAGAATCTCCGAAAATTCCCGTTAAGGAACAAAAAACGGAAATTGAACCCGTTAAAGGGCGTCTGAATGTTTATTCTTCCATGGCCAGAACAACAAAATATAACACGGCTGACGCTTATAAAAATTTGTCTGATATATTAAATCAGCGCTCTCAACAAAAATCTGCTCAAGATTTGATGGAATATCTGAACAAAAAGTTTGGAAATGATAGTTTAATCGGTGCTTCTCAAAAGCTTGATTTTGTTATTTTATATGCAACGGTTCGTCTTTCCGAAGATCCGATTTTTATGCATGATTATTTGTATAATCATTCTGCACAACAAATTGCTTTGGCAACAATTAAAGGACAAAGTGAAGCTTTATTTGCGCAAAGAAAAGAAAAAGAAATTTCACGTCAAATTATGTTGACTGAAAAAAATATATTAAGCCTAAAACAAAAGTTGGCTAAAAAGGGCGCTTTGAGTGAGGCTGAGCTTGAATATCAAAAATCTTTGGAAGTTTCTTTATATCAATTAAAACAATTACAAAATGAGTTAAATCAAGCTTGGCTTAACTTTGCCGCATTTGTTAAAACGTCGCCAAAATCATTGCATGTTGAAGGTAAACATTTTTATGAGTTAGAAGATTTTGATAAGAAAAATCAGCTTGATACTTTCCAACAAGTTGCTTTGTCCAACAGAGTGGAATTTGACTTGGCCAGAAAAGAAATTTTAGGTTTTAACAGTTTTTATCTTTATGATAAAACTTTGCAAGATTATCCGGCTTTGAAGCGTTTGGAAATTAACGGATTTGGCATTGAAAATAACATTTACCAACAAGAGTTGATGAATGATGCAAATCTCATTGCTCAAAGCTTGTTAAAAGATGTGGATGAGTATAGAACTTTGCAAAATTCAGAGCAAAAAAATGCTATGCGCCGCAATGTTATGAATAATCTTGGTGCCGCTGTTTTAACCCAAATGACCATAGATTATGCTTTGGTTGATCTAACCTCTTTGGATTATGAACAGACTAAAAATAAGGTGAGTGATTTAAGAGATAAAATCAGACAAGAAGAACGTTTGAAAAAACATAATATGGAACAATTGGCTCAGTTATTGAAAAAACGTTTGGAACTTCATCAACAAGAGAAGTTATTAAACCAAATTCAAGCCGAAAGAGCGGTTGCTTTACGTTCTTTGTATTTTCATAGCGGTTTGAGCGTGTTTTCTGAAGAATTGTTAAAGAAAAATTTGGAAGTGATTGAAGCTTCTTTGAAAAAAGCTTTTAATAAAGATATGATTGAGATGTTGGCTCAAGCCAAAGATTTGCAAAAAAGAAAGAAAACACAAGGTAATACTTGGGCAAAATCTGAAAATTGGTTGGAAGAGCTTATCGATAATAAAGGCAAAAAAGAAGATGAGCCGATAGTCTTGCCTCAAAAACCGTTGGGAGATTTCTCTCCTTATGAAGGAAAAGTTTTTGACACATATCCGATAATGCAATTGGGCTCTTATCGTCAAAAGGTGAATGCGGATATAGAGTGGCAGATGTTGCAAGAATTATATCCAGAATTTGCTGAGGTTAAGCCTAAAGTTGAAAGCTTGGTTGTGAACGGAAAAATGATGTATCGTCTTATTGTAAAGTCTAAAAACGGTGGATTTTTAGATATTTGCAATAAGCTGCGTCAAGATAAGATAGAGTGTATTTTGCGACAGAAATAATTTATTTGTAAATATTAAGAAAATAGTTTATATCTAGAAAGATGCTAATAAATTGAGTTGAAGTGATGTCTGAGTTTAAAAATAGTTTTTCTATACCGCCTAAAAAGAATAAGCACAGTGAAGAAAATGTGTTTGACTTTTCTTATGCCAGAAATCCTATACCACCTAAAAAGACAGATACTTCAATGTCTTATTCTTGGAAAGCAGTTTCTAAAGAAAAAAATTTTCCCGAAGAAAAAACAAATAAACCCTTGCGCGAATCTCAAATCGTGGCGGCTGAAGTTGCCATTGAACAAAAAATGTTCAAACTTCCCGAAAATAATGAAAATAAATCTGAAAAAAACTATTCGGGAAAGATTATTGAGGATAGAAATTTTGCTAAAAAAGATTTATCTAATGCCGACTTTTCAGCAACTGATTTGAGTGGGGCTGATTTTACAGGTGCAAATTTACAAGGTGCAAATCTTTCGGGAGCAAACTTAACCGATGCCAACTTTAGTAATGCAGATTTAAGCGGTGCGGTTTTATCAGGCGCAAATTTGCTTAAAGCAAACTTCACAGGTGCGAAATTAAATCGAGTTACGTTAACCGAAGCCAATTTGGAAGAAGCCATTTTATTGGGAATTGAGATTGATGATTTGGGTTTGGAAGAGCTGCAAACATTAATTGAATATATGGCGACTTATTATCCGCATAAACTTAACCTTACAAAGTTGAATTTGAGCCTTTTAGACTTGAGCCGAATCGATTTGACAAAGGTGAGCTTGCGCGGTGTGGATTTTACCGGTTGTTCTATGAAAGGCGTTAAAATTTGGGAGCTCGATTTAAGTGAATGTATTATTTCTCCCGAGCAAATTGCCGAAGCTCTCGGTCGTGTACCTTCTGCCTTGGAGTTGGCAAAATTATTGGCTCCTAAAAGACCTCAGAAAAAAGCTCAGAAGAATATTGGTGAAGATGTGATTAAGTTCTTCTATGAGGTTAAAAGAGACTATGGTGTTTGGGATGTTACCCATGATAAGGGCTTGGATATCGGCAAACTTGTCGAATCGGGAATGAAAGTTTTTCGTAAAGCCGTTGAAAAACCAAAACCACCCGTTGAGGGTGAAGAGTTGGTCGCTCAGCTTAAAGAAGAAAGACAAAATGAAGATAAAAGCAGAAATGAAATCTTAAAAGAAAAAATCTTGCAAAGAAAAGAAGAAGAGCGTAAAAAGTTGGCTGAGAAAAAACAAGAATTTCAGCAAGAAGTTTCTCGTTCTAAAGAAGACAGAAACATTGAAAGTAAAGATGAAGAAAAGTCAAAGAGTCATCATATGATGGAAAAAATGGTTCATCGGGATCGTGGGCGCGAGTAGTTTGAGATAAGGTGATGTCATTTCCCGAAAAAAACAGTCGATTAAATAAAGCTAAACTTAAAAAGATTTTGTTCTTTTTATGTATGCTTTTTGTTTTTGTTTTCTTAAGTCTTTTTTCTATCGGCTTGGCAAAACTTATGAATAAAGGTTTTAGCCTTAAAGTTTTCCATGAGGCTTTGGCTTTTGCAAATAAGATTATTTCTGACCCAACGTATTTACTCTCTGTTTATTGGCAATATATAAAAATTTTTACACGCTTGGCTATGGAAAATAAATTAAGCGTTGCGGCAAGTTTGCCAATGATTCCTCTTTTGTTCTTAGTTTCATTTATCGGAATTTATTTAGGAAGATGGTTTAAAAAATTTTATCGCAAAAGGAAAAAGTTTAAATTTGCTTCCTTATCTGAATTATTGAAACTTGATATTTTTGCAAAACATTTTTTTGTTTTGGGATATGCCAAAGATGCGCTCCTTGAAATTAAGAAGAACAGTTCTCTTTTAGTGTTGGGCGAAACCTCAACTTCAAAAACTTCATCTTCCGTTATTCCTTCAATTTTGGAAGCAGAAAACTCTTCTTTATTTGTTGTTAGTTCACAAAATGATGTGGCCAAATATACAAGTGGTTATCGCGCCAAATTGGGTAAAGTTTTTTATCTGAATTGGGGATTGTGTGATGACGCTATTAAAAAAGAATATTCTGCCAGATGGAATCCTCTTTCTGCCAAAGAAATGCCCGTAGAAACGGATGTGAAAGAAGGATATTTGTATGGAATGTGCAAATATTTTATTCACCATGCTTTGCCGGAAAAAATTAATGATGAAGTAATATCGCATAAATTGGTTGTGAAAACGTTTTATGCCTTATTGAGCTTTTTTGTTTTGAAAATTGAACGTGCACAAGCCAATGATTATTTTTTGAGTTGTTTTTTAGAGAATGAAAAGCTTCGTCCTGATGATAAAGACCTTTTATTGAGTTATTATGTTTTGATGAATCAGGAATATGCAGCACCGGCAATTGAAAATTTGCAAGCAAATAATTTGAATATGGAAAATTATTTGCCTATCGGAAGTTGGGAAGGTGTTCCTGATAATTGGCGTGGAAAAGAGCTTAATTTTTCCATGTTTTATGATTGGTTGTTGCGTTGCTTTTTTAAGTTCAAAAAGCAAAATAAAAACAATGCGGATTTTAGATTAACATTGGCCAAGTATTGTTTGGAAGAAGCGGCGTTTTTTGGTTATGCTGAAAAACATACAGAGCTTTTACAAATGGTGGTTGATTTAACCCCAGAACAAAGAGAAATTGTTTTTTCTTATATCCTTGAAGCATTATCTTGCTTTAAGCTTCCCAGCATTAGAGAAAGAACATCAACAAGTGATTTCAAAATTGCAGATTTATATGCCGAAAAAGATGTGATTACGGTTTATTCTTTGGCTGAAGAAAAGACCTATTCTTTTATTAATAAATTGTTTGTGGATATGGTTTTGAATTATAATTTATCTCATTTTAAAGGGCTGGCATCTCCACTTAATTTTATTTTTGATAATGTTGAACAACAACCTCGTTATGAGGCGTTAAGTGCTTCTTTTGCAGAGGAAAATCAGATTAATTCATCTTATTTGTTTACGGTATCTTTTTATGATATGCTCAAACAAAAATATTCTTTATCTGAAATTGCAGGCTTTTTGCAAAAAGTTGAGCATAAGGTGTTGTATGTGCAAAATTATAAAAATGCAGCTAAGTTATTAAAAAACGTATTTTTAGAGTCTGGGGTTTTGGCTGATGATGATGTGCATACAAAAGAATATTTTGAGAGCCTTATTTGGGATATGAATAACAAAATAGGTCATGATATTTCAAGAAAAGATGTTTTGTTGCTGGCTCCAAAAATTAATGATTATCCGTTTTGTCTTAAAGCAGCCTTTTTTGCGCAAAATGAAACTTTGAAAAATAAAGCAGAAATTCCTACTGCATATTTCTTGACCAAAGAACAATTTGATAAGCGCAATTCTCAAGATATTGATGTGCCGGATTTGTTACAGATGATTAATAAGCTTGGCTATAAATTGGAAGATGCGGCAGAAATTGAAGATGCTTTGGCTGAAACAAATAAAGATGAATTCATTGAACCTGAAAAAGAGCAAAAACAATCTTCTCAAGTTGAAGATTGGTGGCTTGAAGAAGATGCTTTCACACAAGAAGATTCAGATGCAAAAAATCCGTTTTCTTCATCAAATTAATTCTTAAAAAACAAAATAACTGTTTTTTATTTTGTTTTTTGGTAAACTTGCAAAAAATTTATAGATAGAATCGGTGATATTTATGGAAGAGACTTTGTTTTCATCACATATTAAACGCCCGTTGGCAGACAGATTGCGCCCACGTTCATTATCTGAAGTGGTGGGGCAGAATCATATTGTGGGTGAAGATGCTCCCTTGGGCAGAATGTTGAAATCAGGAAAGATTTCTTCTTTTATTTTGTGGGGACCTCCGGGGTGCGGAAAGACGACTATTGCCCGATTGATTGCCGAGCATACAAATTTGTATTTTGAGCAAATTTCTGCTGTATTTTCCGGTGTGGCAGATTTGAAACGCGTGTTTCAGTATGCGCAAGAACGCAGAGCTAACCAAGGCAAGGGCACATTGCTCTTTGTAGATGAAATCCATCGTTTTAATAAATCTCAGCAAGACGGCTTTTTGCCTTATGTGGAAGACGGTACGGTAATTTTGGTTGGCGCTACAACAGAAAATCCGTCTTTTGAACTTAATGCCGCTTTGCTTTCTCGCTGTCAGGTTTTTGTGTTAAATCGTTTATCGGTTGAGAATTTTGAAGAACTTTTGCAACGCGCCGAAAAAGAAGAAGGCAAAAAGCTTCCCGTAGATGAGGAGGCCAGAGAGTTTATGAAAGAAATTGCCGATGGAGACGGGCGATATATTCTAAACTTGGCCGAATCGGTTTGGGCTTATGCCAAAACAAATGAGATTTTTGACAAAGACAGCATTATGCAAATTATTCGTTCCAGAGCTCCGATTTATGATAAGGGCAGAGATGGGCATTATAATTTGATTTCTGCCGTGCATAAGTCTTTGCGCGGTTCAGATGTGGATGCCGGTTTGTATTGGGTGGCTCGTATGTTGGAAGCCGGAGAAGACCCAAAATATATATTCAGACGTTTGACCAGATTTGCCGTAGAAGATGTGTCTTTGGCTGACCCTAATGCCGTAACACAAGCGATTTCTTGTTGGCAGACTTATGAAAGATTGGGCTCTCCGGAAGGAGATTTGGCTCTTTATCAGTTAACGGCTTATTTGGCAACTGCGCCAAAATCGGCTTCATTATATAAATCAACCTATGCGGCCAGAGATTTAGCCAGAAAGACAGGTTCTTTGATGCCGCCTAAAAATATCTTAAACGCACCGACAAAATTGATGCGCGATTTAGGGTATCATGAAGGTTATGAATATGACCCAGATTGTGAAGACGGTTTTTCGGGTGCTAATTATTTTCCGGATGGGGTTCGTCGTACAAAACTGTATTTTCCGGTTGATAGAGGCTTTGAACGTGAGATTAAAAAAAGAATTGAATATTTTGATCGTTTAAGAGCTGAAAGGCAAAAAAATAAAAATAAGAATTGACAAATAAATTCATAGAGTTAATTTTTGTCTATCGAGAATATTATTTTAGTTATCAATTTTAATTTTTTTGTTATGGAAAAGAAAACAGAAGTTGTTCAAAATTTGAATGACGTTAAAGAAGAAGTTAAAAACAATATTGAAAGTGAAAAATGCAATTGGCGGAGAAAAGGGCTAGCTCGGAACCATCCGAAAGTTGTTCGTGCTTTTGGTAAGGGCTATGTGGCAACACAAAAAAGTTTTCGTCGCCATTGAGTTATTTGAGGTCATAATCTTTGAAGGATTGTGGCCTTTTTTAAGGAAAAGAAAATGTTGAGTATATTGAGTGTTTTTTTAGGCGGTGGCTGTGGTTCAATTTTGCGCCATCTGGTATGTTCTAAAATCGGTAATCATTGGGCTGTGATGAGTGTGAATTTATTAGGCGCATTGATGATTGGTTTGGCTGTGGAATATTTTGCCAATCAGACACATTTGCGTCCGGAAATCAGAAGTTTTGTGGTTACGGGTATGCTCGGCGGATTTACAACCTTTTCAACTTATATGCTTGATTTTGGAACTTTGGTCGGAAGTTCTCGAACGGTTGAAGCCTTTTCTTATTTGTTAGGCTCATTGGTTTTAGGTGTCCTTTTTTTGTTTATCGGAATGAAAATCGGTAGAGCTTGTTTTTAGATTGATTTTTTTCTTATTTATGATAATTTTTATCTTAGAAAAAAATTATTAATCTTAAAAATTTATATATATGAATGATTTGAAATCTTTTGCTCACGGGATTGTTAGTCTATCGGCTTATGAAGTGCAAAAGTTGGTAGAAATTATGAATGAAGAATATGGCATCGAAGCTGCTGCAGAAAATGTCAATATCTTAAACAGCAGGGATCCTTCAATGTCTCGTCAAGAACGTCGTAAACGTGAACGAGAAGCTAAGAAAAGAGAAGTTAAAGAAAGACAAAAACGCGGATAAAAATTCGCGTTTTTTTTGTTTGATTTGAGCTCTATTTATGCTAATTTCTTTTCAAGAAAAAATTATTAATCTTAAAAACTTATAATTATGGTCGATTTGAAAAATGTTGCAGAAGAGCTTGTTCGGTTGTCTGGTGCAGAGGTTCAAGCGATGGCAAAGACAATGAAAGAAGAATATGATATTGAAGTTGGGGCTCAAAATGTTTGTTTTGAGGGAAACAATAAAGTTCGTCTTTCCAGAAGAGAGCGTCGCAAATGTGAACGAGAAGCTCAGAAACGAGAAGCTAAAAAAAGACAGAAACGCGGATGAAAATTCGCGTTTTTTTTGTTTTAAATTTGCTTGTTTTTTTGGTCGTACTCCGCTAAACTTTGATAAGTTTTTTTAGAAAGGGAATCTGATGTCCGGCGTAGAAATTAAAAAGGTTAAAGATGTTGATGACGGTATGCGCTTAAACCGTTGGTTTTTAAAATATTATCCGGGGTTGTCTTTAGGGCGTTTCCAAAAGCTTCTTCGCACCAAACAAATTAAGGTTGATGGAAAAAAAGCAGAGGCTTCGCTTAAACTTTGCGTAGGACAAGAAATCAGAGTGCCGCCATTGGATAATGAAGCTAACGCATCTGCCGGAACGAAAGGAATTTCGGCCAAAGATGCAGCATATATTCAAGCTATGGTCATTTATAAAGATGAAAATATCATTGCTTTGAACAAGCCTTCGGGTTTGGCAGTTCAGGGCGGAACGAATACCACACGCCATGTGGACGGAATGCTTGAAGCTTTATGCTTTGGAAAAGAAGAAAAACCCAAACTCGTACACCGCATTGATAAAGACACCAGCGGTATTTTGATTTTGGCCAGAAACCGCAAAACGGCGGATATGTTGACCAAAGCTTTTCGTGAACATAATTTACAAAAAACGTATTTGGCTTTGGTTTCAGGTTGCCCAAAACAACAAAACGGAGAGATTAAAGCTGCTTTGGAAAAAGTGGGAGAAAAATCCATTATTTCCAAAGAGGGAAAGAGTGCCGTTACAGAATTTGAAGTTTTAGATAATGCCTCAGATAAATTTGCTTTGGTAGCGGCAGCTCCTTTGACGGGAAGAACACATCAAATCAGAGCTCATCTTGAGTATATTGGTTGCCCCATTATTGGCGATGATAAATATTTTGGCAAAACAAGGCAGAAATTTGCCAATATCAGTGATAAATTGCATCTTCATGCCTACAAAATAGATTTATCGGATTTATATCAAAAGAAAATGGTTATAACAGCCCCTGTTCCGGCATATTTTCAAGCAGATTTGGATGCGCTGGGTTTACATTTTAAGGAGTTTTAGATGAAACGTTTTTTTAAGATACTTTTTAGTTTTGTTTTTATTCTGTTTGCCGTAATTATTGTCGGCGTTGTGGTTCTTGTTAATAGTTTTGACTTAAACAGCTATAAATCTTTTGCTGAAAAAATTGTTCGAGAGGCAACAGGGCGCCAATTGAGCTTGAGCGGAGATGCTCATTTGGGAATATCATTAAACCCGAGCATTATTTTAGAAGATGTTACATTTGAAAATCCGGCTTGGGCAAAAAATAAACAGATGGTTTCAGTTAAAAAACTGGAAGTGCAAATTGCTTTATTGCCTTTGTTGGAAAAGCAAATTGTGATTGAAAAGGTTTTATTAAACGAGCCAAACATTAATTTAGAAATTTCAAAACAAGGACAAACCAGTTGGGATTTTGTGCCTTTGCCTCAAGATCAGAAACCTGCGCCTAAAGTTTCTTCTTCAGGATGGTTGATTAAATCAGCTTATGCGGCACCCATGGAAGAAGTTCCGGCTCCGGCAGAATGGCAAATAAGTGAGTTGGTTGCCAAAATGGTTCAAATTCAAAACGCAAAAGTTTCTTTTGAGGATGAAAAATCAGGCGTATCTGAAAATATACAAATTAATAATTTAGAGCTTTCTATTCCGTCTCCAAACGATTTGATTAGTGTTAAGCTTGATGTGGTTTATCAAGATGAACCATTTGTTTTGAGCGGAACTATTGGGTCTATCGGCGAGTTGTTGGCAGATCAGGTTTATCCGATTAATGTGGATTTGAGTGCTTATAAAGTTAACGGAAAAGTGGCCGGAAACTTAAAGCATCTGATGACTAACTTGGCTTATGATGTTAATGTGGCTTTGGTTTCTCCTCAGGGAAATTTTGATGCACCGGAAATTAAACTTGCCAGTGGTGTGAAAGGGGATTTGTCGGTTGTTAATTTGGATATTGCTCAGCTCAGCGTGGCCGGAAATTTGATTAACGGAAATTTACAAGTAGATATTGCTGCGCAAAAACCAAAAATCACCGCTAATCTGAATTCTGATTATATTGATGTGAGAAGTTTTGCTCAAGAGCAGAAAAACGCATTTGATTTCTCTTTAATCAGTTCGGCTCATGCGGCAGAATATGTACCCCAAACCAAGATACCTTATGAAAGCTTGGATATTGTAAATGCCGTGTTTAATATTAAAGTTGCAAACTTGGTGATAGATGATAACTTCAAAATGCAAAATGTTGCTCTGCAAGGAAGTTTGCAAGACGGCTTATTAAACGTTAAACCATTGGTCTTTGGTTTTGTGGGCGGAACGCTGTCTTCAGATATTATGGTTAATGCAAAAACGCAAAGTATGAGTTTATTAACAAAGAGCAATAATTTGAAATTGCAAGATATTCATAAAGAATTTCAAGTGGTTAATAATAAAGATTTTGGTATTATTGATGGCGGCAATACGGTTGTATATTTGAATTTGAAAACCAAAGGTGACAATTTGCGTCGTTTGGTTGAAAATTTGGATGGTCAATCCGTGATTGTGTTGGATAAATCTGAAATCCAGACAGGTAATATCAGCTTCTTTACCGGAAACTTTTTAACACAGGTTTTAGATGCTTTGCATTTAAGACAAAAGACCGTAAAAATGGATTTGCGTTGCGCCGTTGTCAGAACAGATTTTGCACAAGGAAAAGCAAAATTTCCGCAAGGGATTGCTTTAAATGCGACCCAAATGTCTTTGGTGAGCGATGGATATGTTAACTTGGTTAACGATAAAATCAGCTTCACGCTGCAGCCGTTTTCAGGTAAGGTTGTGGATACCAATCTTGCGCAAGCATTGGGATCTTTTTTGCGCATTTCCGGTACGGTGGAAAAACCGACAATCAGATTGGATGATAAAGAAGCTTTAAGAGCTGCCGTTGGTATTTTGGCTACCGGAGGTACAGCTTATTTGGGAGAAAAACTGATTATTAATCCGGACGGTTCTCCTTGCTATACGGCTTTGCAGGGCACTCCTTATGCTCAAATGTTTCCAAAGCCAACAGGTGTTGCCAACGCTACAAGAGATGCTTATAAAGACACTGAAAAAGAAATAAAGAAAAATCTAAAAAGCTTGGAAAACACCGCTAAAGATATTTTTAATTCATTCAAAGGACAGTTGAAAAATGGTTCAAAATGATTTGGATAAAGCATTAGGTTCCGTATCTTCTTTTAAGCCGGACGGAGTGTCTAAGTTATTGACTTATTTGAACACGGATATGTTGTTCTTTTTTGCAGATAATCAGGAGCTGTTGCGTTGTCAGGAGCAAAAATGGTTACCGATTTTGCAAGAAGCGTCGCAAAAGTTTGGCTGCCCTTTGCAAAACACGCAAGGTTTGGATGTGCCCAAACAAGATGAATTGCTATTTACAAATTTTGAAAAATATTTGCAAAGTTTGGACGATGTTTCTTTTGTTTGTTTGTATAAATTGGCATTATTAATGCGCTCCGTTCTTTTGGCTTGGGCATTGGTGGAGAATAAAGTTTCTTTGGATGAGGCATATGAGGCTTCTTTGATTGAAGAAATTTGGCAAGCCAAACATTGGGGAAAAGACGAAGAAGCAGAAAACAAAAGAAAAAAAATTTATGATGAAATTTTGGCAACATGTGCTTTTTTGAAAGGTAAAAAGGCGGCATGATAAAAGAAGTGCTTATCAAAATTAAAGGTCGTGTGCAAGGTGTGGGGTTTCGATATTGGGCGATTGAAACGGCTCGTGAAATTGGTGGAATTTCGGGTTGGGTACATAATGAAGCCGATGGTTCGGTAGAAATTTCCATGCGCGGTGAAGAAGAGAAAATAGATGCCATGATTATTGCCTGCCAGAAAGGTTCTCCTTTTTCTCGTGTTGATAAGGTGGAATTTGTGGTGGGGAGAATTAGTAGTTTTTTGCCGCCGATTGTGGATGGTATTTTCAAACGTGTATAAAAAAAGGTATGGCAAAAGCCATACCTTTTTTTTTGCGGTCATTTATTTATCAAATTACATGATAATCTGATAAATAAATGTCTCTTTTTCCTCCATAAATTCTCTGAAGGAATCATCGTTTAAGAATGCGCTTCTCGTAAAGAGGAGCATCTTGAAAAAATCAGATAAGAAATCTTGGTTTTTTCTCAAGTTTTCTTCTGTAGTCAACTTTTCCAGCTCTTCTACGGCATGTTCGTAAACACTGCCGACTTGTTCGAACTTTGTATATTCTCCCAAGCGGATAGAATATTCAAGTTCAATAAATTTTTTGAGTGGTGATTTGGGGTACTCTTCAATCATGTACTCCAGGAATCCTAAGCCGGTTGAGTCTAAACATTCTTGAAACTCTGAGTTCTTGGCAAAACTCAAAATTGGAAGAGCAAAAGCTCTCGGTTTTATTCTTGGGATAAGGATGTATCTAGATAACACCTTGTCTTGCAAGAAGTAAAACCATAACTCAGAACGTTCTTCGTCTTCGTAACCAGCCACTAATTCTTTTACCTTTTCAGGTACGGTGATTGTCTCTAAAGCGTCGACAATACTCTCTAAAAATCTTTCCATAAATTATAGTTTTTATTTTTTTAAATATTACACTCTGCTACGACTTCCCAGTTGTTGCCAACTTTTTCTAGGGCTTTCATCGCAGAATGTTTGAACTCTCCATCATAGGCTTCAATTCTACCGCCAATCATATCAAAAGTGACGCATTTGCAAAGCAGGGTCATTTCTTTGTCCGTGATGTGGTATAGAAAATTACCTATTTTGTAGATTTCATTATTCAGTTGCACGAATTTTCGGGCAAATAGATGGGCGTGGTTATCTTTATCCAGATAATAAACACATACTCCATCACCCCAGTCGTTAGCGTCTAACTTGTTCACATAAAAATATTTTTTGCGTGAAAATGTATTTTCAAACAAAAAGTTTGTACCATACTCTTCCACCTCGCCGTTGAAGCATTCAAAAAAACGTTCGCCGATGATGATATAATCATTACCGATGTAGTTTTTGATATACGAATATTCTTTTTCATACGGCTGCTCATTTTCTGAGTAGTACAATTTTTCTTGAAAAACAATCAGACTCATAACGGGGCTAATTTTTATTCTTCTGTCCATAATATATATAATTTAATATTTTACTGTTTTCCTTTATACGGTTTTTGGCGATTTTTGTCAACTAGTTTATCGGTTATTTTTGTTTGTTTTGGCACAAAACGTCAAATTCTTGCTTTTTATGTTGGAGCATATTGCCGTTTTCGCCTGATAAGGGGGCAAATTTTCGGGCAATAACATATTGTGGTAACAGTTTTTTGATTTCTGCAATCGGACGATTCCAACTTGAGGGTTTGATTCTGATTTTTTTCTCTTGTCCGGCAGAAACTTTAGGGGTGATTTCTCCTGTTGAAGCGTCTTCAAATTCTGTTAACTTTAATTTGATATTTTCCATAGAATTTGGAATTAAAAATTCTATTTCTTCTCCCGAATTGATGTAGTTTCTGATTTCAAAAATGGCGTCATCATTATCCCATTTAACAATTGAACCGGCAAACAGCCAATCTCCCAATGTGCGGGTATATTCATAATTTTGGCTGATGTTGGTTAACTTGCCGTCATGAAATCCTAAGCAATAGCCACGGTTTTGCAAAGTATATAAGTCCGGCATATATTTGTTATAATCCCAAGTGTTTGGAGATGCATACCAATCATCTATGGCTTGACGATAGGTGCGAGCCACTGTGGCGGCATAATATTCGGTTTTGTTTCTGCCTTCAACTTTGAGTGAATCCATGCCAATACTTAATAAGTCGGGTAATCTGGGCATAAGGCACATGTCTTTAGAGTTGAGCATATAACCGCCATGCTCATCTTCCATAACTTCAAAATATTCTCCGGGGCGAAACTCTTCTTCCAACAAAAATTCAAAACTGTCTTTGTTGTGTTCATCAATCATCAGTTCTTTGATGGTTCCGTCTTTTAAGCGTAAGTGCAGTTTATAATGCCAACGGCAGCAGTGCGCACATTTGCCTTGGTTGGCTGAACGGTCTGCCAAATAATTTGAAATCAGACAACGGCCGGAATATGACATGCACATTGCACCATGCATAAAACATTCAAGCAAAATATTAGGGCATTTTTCTCTGATTTCTTTCATCTCTTCAAAAGTGACTTCTCTGCCCAAAACACATAATTTTGCACCTTGAGATTGCCAAAATTTAACGGCTTGCCATGAGCAGATGTTGGCTTGGGTAGAAACAAACAAATTAAGCTCTGGCGCATTTTCTTTTACATATTGAAAAACGCCGGGATCAGCAATCAAAACACCGTCTGGTTGGAGGTGTCTTAAAGTTTCAACAAAGGTGGGGAGCTTTTCAACATCTCTGTTATGCATAAACAAATTTAAGGTCAAATAAATTTTTTTGCCATGCGCATGAACAAACTCTATACCTTCTTTTAATTCTTCCATGGTGAATTTTGATTGTGCTCTTAAACACATATCAGGCGTGCCGGCATATACGGCATCAGCGCCATATAAGATTGCGGTTTTTAATTTGACTAAAGAGCCTGCGGGTAAAAGTAATTCTGCTTTGTTTAACATATTATTTTTCCTTTATTTTTATTTCTTTTGTATATACATCCAAGCGACCTAACGGTGTGTCTTCTACCAAAACTTTGGCAATGAACGGTGCTTTGGTTTCTTTATCTTCCAATATCCAAAAATAAACCGGATGCTGCGAGGTTAATTCCCAGAGCAAGTCATCATCTTTGGAATTTAACTTATCAATATACATAGAGCATTTGGCCGCTGTCCCTTGATATGGAGAAAATTCATTGGGAGTTAACGCTTCTGTTCCTTCGTCTTTAAAAATAACGTCAAAACGTCTTTTCCCATCAAAGACTTCCATTCTGGAATCACAGAATTTGAACTCATTATATTGCTTAGCCAGTTTGGCAAAAACGGTTTGTAAATCTGTGGTGTCTTTATTGTTGATATCGGGTGTTATTTCAACTTTTCTGACCTTGTCATTTTTTGAGCTTAATCTGTATATGGGCTCGCCTTGATCATTATAAACTAATTCTTTGGTTCTTTTGTTAAAACGAGATTGAGATTCATATTTGTAGCTTGTGGTTTCAAACTCATTGTTTTTGAGCTTTCCCGTCGTGGAATAAACGGCTTTGAACGGATAGACCGTGTGAAAAAATCCGGCCGTTTTTACTTCTGATTGGATAGCATAATTTTTTTTATCAATTTTATAGGTAAACTTGGTGTCGCTCGCGTTAAACGGACCTAAAATTGCCGTAAAGTTATGTTCAACCTGAACAGCTTGTGCCGGAAAGGTTAGAAAAGATGCAAATAAGCTCAAAAAAACAAATTTTTTCATTAAATTCCTTATTAATTTTAACAAATATTCAAAACTTTGTGGGCTATATTAACATAAAAATTATATCTATAAAGGAAAATTATAAAAATGATGAAAAAAGTTTTGGTTATGATGGGGGGCTTTTCTTCTGAAAGAGAAGTCAGTTTGGTGAGCGGAAAGGGCGTTTGTGAAGCCTTAAGCCAACAAAACTATCAGGTTATTCCTTATGAGCTTAATGATGTGGCTGATTTTATTGCTACTTTGCAAAAAGAAAAACCGGATGTGGTGTTTAATGCCTTGCACGGAAATTGGGGCGAAGACGGAGAAGTTCAAGCCTTGTTGGATTTGATGCAAATTCCTTATACACATTCGGGTATGAAAGCCTCTGTCTTGGGAATGGATAAATCTTTAACCAAAATGGTGTGTGAAAAGAACGGAATAAAAGTTGCTCAAGGTGAAGAAAAAACTTTTGCCGAATATCAAAAAACAGGTACTAAAATCCATATTCCTTATGTGGTTAAGCCAAAAAGTGATGGTTCAAGCGTGGGTGTGTTCTTGGTTAAAAATACAGAAGATGTAGCTAAGGTATATTATGATGACGAGGATAAACAATTGCTTATTGAAGAGTTTATTGACGGACAAGAATTAACTTGCGCTGTTTTAAATGGCAAGGCTTTGGCCGTAACGGAAATGCGTGCTCAAGATGAGTTTTATGATTATAAGGCCAAATATACCGACGGTGTTACACAACATATTTTACCTGCTCTTTTGCCAGAAAATGTTTACCAAACATGTATGGATAATGCCTTAAAACTGCATAAAGTCTTAGGATGTAATATGGTTTCTCGTTCAGATTTCAGATATAATCCGAAAGACGGTGTGGTTTTGTTAGAAATTAATACCGCTCCGGGAATGACACCTTTATCTTTGGTGCCGGAACAAGCAAAATATTGCGGCATTTCTTATGGAGAACTTTGCTCTTTGTTGGTTGAAAACGCAAGTTGCCGTGCTATGCAAAATCCAAATAAAATTAAGGCGGCTTCATGAATAAAAACGTAGTCATTGTTGCCGGTCCAACGGCCTCGGGAAAATCTAGTTTGGCAATTGATATCGCGCTTAATTGTAACGGTGTGGTGGTTAATGCCGATTCAATGCAGATTTATAAAGATACGCCGATTTTGGCGGCTTGCCCCAGTGCGGAAGATAAGGCAAAAGTTGAACATCGTTTGTATGAAATTTATGATGCCAAAGTCAACGGAACAGTGGTGGACTGGCTTAATTTGGCTGAAGCAGAAATCAGAAAAATATGGGGTGAAGGGAAGTTGCCGGTTGTGGTCGGTGGTACGGGATTGTATTTAGATAACCTTATTAACGGAACAACACCTATTCCGGAAGCAGATGAAAATATCAGAAAAAAAGTCAGAAATCTGTGCTTGGAAATAGGGGTAAATGAACTGCACAAAAAATTGGCAGAAGTTGATCCAAAATCTGCACAAAGGCTTAGCCCTAATGATACAACCAGAGTGACCAGAGCATATGAAGTATATCTGCAAACAGGGATACCGCTTTCGGTTTGGCATGAAAAGCCAATGATAAAAAAATTGCCCGACGCACGCTTCTTGGTGGTTAAAATTTGCCCAGAGGCAAAAGAGTTAGATGAGAGATGCTATTTGCGTTTTGATAATATGTTGCAGCAAGGAGCTTTGGCTGAAGTGGTTAAATTGGCTGAAAAAAACTTGCCTGAAAACTTGCCTGCCATGAAGGCTTTGGGCGTGCCGGAGTTGATGAAGTTTGTGCGCGGGGAATGTTCTTTGGAAGAGGCTGTAAATTTAGGAAAATTGCATACCAGACAATATGCTAAACGCCAAAGAACATGGTTTGCTCATAAGCTAAATGCGGATATTTGTTTGCAAGAGTGCTATAAAGGGCAAAAAAATTTGATAAATGATGTTAAAAACAGATTATAATTGTTGCACGAAATATTATTAGGTTATAAAACAAAAATAATAAATTTAAATTTATCTAGTAAGAGAGGTTATTAATGTTTGCAAATTTAATGGGCTGGTTGTCTGCCGATATGGCAATTGACCTTGGAACGGCAAATACTCTTGTCTATGTGAAAGACAAAGGTATTGTGCTCAATGAACCTTCTGTGGTGGCAATTGAAGAATATCGCGGAAAGAAACAAGTTTTAGCCGTTGGTAACGAAGCTAAACAAATGCTTGGTCGTACTCCGGGAAATATTCATGCTATTCGTCCTTTAAGAGACGGTGTTATTGCTGATTTTGAAATTGCCGAAGAAATGATTAAATATTTTATTCGCAAGGTTCATAACCGTCGCTCTTTTGCCTCTCCGTTGGTTGTTGTATGCGTTCCTTCAGGTTCTACAGCCGTTGAACGTCGTGCTATTCAAGAATCAGCTGAAGCTGCCGGTGCTCGCAAAGTTTGGTTGATTGAAGAACCTATGGCTGCTGCTATCGGTGCTGATTTGCCGGTAACCGAACCGACAGGTAGCATGGTTGTTGATATTGGCGGTGGTACAACCGAAGTGGCTGTTCTTTCTTTGGGCGGTATTGTTTATGCTCGTTCCGTTCGTGTCGGCGGTGATAAGATGGATAGCGCTATTATTTCTTATATCCGTCGTAATCATAATTTGCTCGTTGGTGAAAGCAGCGCTGAAAAAATCAAAAAAGAAATCGGTTCTGCTTGTGCTCCTGAAAACGGTGAAGGCCGTACCATTGAGATTAAAGGTCGCGATTTGATGAACGGTGTGCCAAAAGAAATTATCATTACCGAACGTCAAGTGGCTGAAAGCTTGAATGAACCTGTTGCTCAAATTGTTGAAGCCGTTAAGGTTGCTTTGGAACACACCGCTCCGGAATTGGCTGCAGATATCGTTGATAAAGGTATTGTTTTGACAGGTGGCGGCGCTTTGCTTACAAACTTGGATCAAGTTTTGCGCAACGCTACCGGATTACCGGTTTCTATTGCTGAAGAGCCTTTGGCTTGCGTTGCAAAGGGTACGGGTAAATCTTTGGAGAATATTGATAAATTTAAGTCAGTTCTCTCTTCAATGTATTAATTGTTGATTGGGGTTCAGGGAAAGGAAAATCTCCTTTCCTTGAACCTTTTTGTTTTTTTTTCTTTATGATGAGATTCTTATGAAACGACGCAGAAGTTTATTTATTCATTTGAGTTATATTCGAATCTTGGCTAAAAAGTTTGCCATTGTTATTTTGTTTTTATCTGCGTTTGTTTTAATGCTTTTGAATAAGACCGAAAATGTTTTGGTGGAAAAAACCTCTTCGGTGGCCACAGATATGCTCAGCCCATTGGTAGATGTTTTGGTTGTACCGGCGCGCTTTTTTGCCGGTATCTATGATTATTTCGGTGAAATTAAAGAGGTTTATAAAGACAATCAGCAACTTCGAGAAGAAAATCGAAAATTGTTGAATATGTATGACAGAATGAAAGTCTTGGAAGTGGAAAATAAATTATTGGCTAATTTGCTTAATTATGAAATTCCGCCTGAGGCTCAATATATGACCGCTCGCATTATTGCCGAAGAAGGCGATGCTTTTTCTCATTCCGTGATTGCTTATACAGGAGAAACCGATCAGGTTAAAAAAGGTCAGGTCGTTTTAAGTGACCGTGGTTTGGTGGGCAGGATTGATTCCGTTGGTCATATGTATTCTAAGATTTTGCTTTTGACAGATATTAACTCACGCATTCCGGTTATGGTGGAAAAAACTCGTGTCCGCGGAATTTTGGCCGGAGATAATACTTCTGTTCCTAAAATGGTGTTTATTCCTTTGGATGCCGAAATTAAGGTCGGAGACAGAATTGTTACTTCTGGCGTGGCCGGTGTATTTCCTGCCGGTTTGCCGGTTGGTCGCGTAACCTCGGTTGAAAAGAAAAATGTGACGGTTAAACCCTATAGCAATTTAGATGGTTTGGAATATGTCCGCATTGTTAATTATGGTTTGAAGGGAATTATTGAAGATGAATAAACTTCAGCCCATAAATGATAGAAGTGTTATTCAAGAAGAGGTGACTGAAAACGTCAAAAATTCTTTTCAAAGACTTATTCCTCTTTGTTCTTCGTTGTTGTTGTTGTGTTTTTCTTGTATTCCGTTTGAGTTGACTTTTTTTGATTATGCACGTTCGGCCGTGGGTCTGGTTTGTGTGTATTATTGGCTCATCCATAGACCAGATATTTTTAACTTATTTTCCGTTTATATTTTAGGCTTGATTGCAGATGTGTTAAGTGCTGTTCCGATGGGCGTGAATATATTTACCTATTTGGTTTTGTATTTGTTGCTCTTAAATTTGGGACGCTTTTTTAACGGAAAGCCGTTTGTTGTTACATGGTATGGATTTGCAATTTTGTCTTTGTTAACCATATTTTGTAAGTGGTTGATGGTTTCTATTTATTATGGTCAATTTTTGCCTTTTGTGCAAATTGTTTTCGGATATTTTTTCTGTGTGGCCGCTTATCCGATTTTGTCCTTATTAAATGCGTTTGTGCAAAATTATCTCATTCAGGACGAGGTGTAAGATGAATAGAGATAATGATAAGGGAAAAGTTTTAATCAACCGCTCTTTGATTGTGGGTATTGGCAAATTTGTTTTGCTGATGTGCATTATTTTACGCCTATATTATTTGCAGGTTTTTCAGGCAGATAAATATAAAACATTGGCTGATGAAAACAGAATTTCCACACGTTTGTTGGTTCCGCCAAGAGGTTTGATTTATGACAGAAACGGTGTAGTTATTGCTACCAACAGGCAAAACTTTCAGGCCTTAATTGTGGCTGAACAAACGCCTTCTTTGCAAAAAACTTTAGACGCTTTTAAGAAAATTATGCCTTTAAGTGAGGCTGAAGAGCAACGTATTCGTAAAGACCTAAAGTCTAACAAAAGTTTTGTCCCGATTAAGATTAAAGAAAACCTGACTTGGGAAGAAGTTTCTAAAATTCAGTTAAACGCATCTGATTTGCCAGGGGTGATTATTGATGAAGGTTTGTCCAGATATTATCCTTATGGCGAAAAAATGGCGCATGTCTTAGGTTATGTGGCCGCTGTTTCTGAAAAAGATGTGAAGGATGATCCGTTATTGGAAGTTCCGGGATTTAAAATCGGAAAGTCAGGCATTGAAAAACTTTTTGAAAAGAAATTGCGCGGAAAAGGCGGAAACTTAAAATCGGAAGTGAATGCCTATGGCCGTGTGATGAAAGAAATTGAGAAAAAAGAAGGTATCCCCGGAGAGCGTGTCGATTTAACAATTGATGTTCGTTTGCAAGAAAAAGCTTATGATCTTTTTACCGAAAAAGAGCACAGCGGTGCGGCTATATTGCTAGACGTGCAAACAGGTGAGATTTTGGCTTTCGTTTCAGCTCCTTCGTTTGATCCGAATGTTTTTTCTAAGGGAATTTCTACAAAAGAATGGAAAGAGCTTTTGGCTAATGAAAAAAATCCGTTGAGCAATAAAGCTATTTCCGGACAATATTCTCCGGGCTCAACATTTAAAATCATTACCGCTTTGGCTGCTTTGGAGGCCGGTGTGATTAAGCCTGATACACATTTCTTCTGTGCGGCAAAAATGGTTTTGGGAACACATGCTTTCCACTGTTGGAAACGAATCGGTCATGGCTCGTTGAATGTGGTTGAAGCATTGAAGCATTCTTGCGATATTTTCTTTTATGAAACATCTTTGCGATTGGGAATTGAAAAAATGGCAGAGATGGCCAGAAGATTTGGTTTGGGTAGTAAAATTAATATCGGTTTGGAAAATGAACGTGCCGGATTAATCCCAGATAAAGCTTGGAAACTTAAAAGATTTGGTGAACCTTGGCAACAAGGTGAAAGCCTGATTTCCGGTATCGGACAAGGCTATATTTTAACCACACCTTTGCAGTTGGCAACCATGATTGCGCGTGTGGCTAACGGCGGATATCAAGTGACTCCAACCTTTACCAAACTTGACCCAAATGAAAAAAATCACATTAAAAAGATTCCTGTTAACCAACGTTATTTAGATATGGTTAAAGAAGGTTTGTATGAGGTGGTTAATGTGCCCGGAGCAACAGCATATCGCTCTCATTTTGACTATCATGGTATTAAAATGGCCGGAAAAACAGGTTCAACTCAAGTTCGTCGAATTACCATGAAAGAAAGACAAACTCGTATCTTAAAACAAGATGAATTGCCTTGGCGCTTAAGAGATCATGGTGTGTTTGTCGGCTATGCTCCGGCAGATAATCCAAAATATGCCGTGGCGGTTTTGGTAGAGCATGGCGGCGGTGGTTCAACAGCGGCAGCCCCGATTGCCAGCCAGATATTGTTAGAGGCAATTAAACTTGATCCAGATTTGCATGACGGTGCCGTTAATCAGTCTTTTACGCCTTATAGTATGAGGCAAAATATTATTCCGGCAGAGTAAGAGGGTGTGATGTATAAATTTTATGAAACAACAATTAAAACACAATCAATGAGCCTGACCGAAAAGTTCTTTAATTTGAACTTTATGTATATTTTGCTCATCTCCATGATGGCAGCAACCGGCGTGACCATGCTTTATTCTGCTGCTAACGGCAGTTGGAGCCCTTGGGCCTTGAACCATTTGGTTCGTTTTGCATTCGGCATGGGCATTATGATTGCTTTGGCAATGGTTGATATCCGCTTTTTTATGCGTTATGCCTATATATTTTATTTTGTTTCTTTAATCTTGCTGATTGTGGTGGAGGTTGAAGGGCATATCGGTATGGGTGCGCAAAGATGGATTAATTTGGGTATTATAAAAATCCAACCGTCTGAGTTAATGAAAATCGCTCTTGTTTTGGCTTTGGCACGCTATTTTCACACTTCTTCATTACAAACCATTGAAAGTATCCGCGGTATTATTCCGCCGGCGTTGATGACTTTGTTTCCGGCATTTTTGGTGATGATACAACCAGACTTGGGAACAGCTTTGATGCTTTTGTTTACTGCCGGTATGATTTTCTTTATTGTCGGGGTGCAGATTTGGAAGTTTGTTGTCGTTTTGTTGGCAGGGGCTTGTGCAATGCCGATTGCTTGGCATTTTTTGCACGGATATCAGAAAAACCGAATCTTAACATTTTTGGATCCGGAAAGAGACCCTTTGGGAGCCGGATATCATATTATTCAGTCCAAGATTGCGTTAGGTTCGGGTGGTGTGTTTGGAAAAGGTTTCCTTAAAGGAACACAAAGTCACTTAAACTTTTTGCCAGAAAAACATACGGACTTTATTTTTACAATGTTATCTGAAGAATTTGGTATGGTCGGCGCTGTCTTTGTGGTGTTTGTAAATTTATTGATTATTGCTTATACCTATTCTTTTGCTATGAAGAGCAATAGCTATTTTGGAAAGTTGGTTGCTATTGGTTTGGCTTGCAACTATTTTCTTTATATTTTTATCAATATTTCCATGGTATTAGGTATGCTTCCGGTTGTGGGTATTCCGTTGCCCCTAATTTCTTATGGCGGTACGGTTATGCTTTCCGTGATGTCTTCTTTTGGAATAATTTTATGTGTTTATATTAACCGAAATATTAACTTAGGTAAGGATTAATAAAAAAAATACGATAGTGAAAACTATCGTATTTTTTTTATTAGTTATCTCCGATGCGGAGCGCTTCAATAAAGGCAGATTGCGGAACTTCTACTTTACCAAATTGGCGCATACGTTGCTTACCTTTCTTTTGCTTGTCGAGCAATTTGCGCTTACGGGTAACGTCACCGCCGTAGCATTTGGCCGTAACATCTTTGCGCAAAGCAGAAATGGTTTCTCTGGCCACTACGCGTCCGCCGATAGCCGCTTGAATCGGAATTTTGAACAAATGTCTTGGAATGAGGTCTTTTAAGCGTTCACAAATTTGACGACCTCTGGCCTCGGCTTCTCCTCTAAAGCAAAGGAATGCCAAAGCATCAACCGGTTCTTCATTAATCAAAATTTGGACTTTAACCAAGTCTGATTCATGGTAGCCAATGAGCTCATAATCAAAGCTGGCATATCCGCTGGTGATGGATTTTAAGCGGTCATAAAAATCAAAAACAATTTCGTTTAACGGAATTTTATAGACAACCATAGCACGGCTTCCGGCATAGGTTAATTCAACTTGCTCTCCGCGTCTTTCGGTGCAAAGTTTTAAGACCGAACCCAAATATTCATCCGGAACCAAAATGGTTGCTTTTACCCATGGTTCTTCAATTGATTTGATTTTGGTGACATCGGGCATATCAGCCGGATTATGCAAGGTCATATTCGTTCCGTCGGTCAAATGCAGTTTGTAAGCCACAGATGGTGCCGTGGTGATTAAATCTAAATCAAACTCTCTGCTTAAGCGTTCCTGAATAATTTCCATATGCAATAAGCCTAAAAAGCCGCAACGGAAACCCAAACCCAGAGCGGTAGAATTTTCATTTTGATAGTCAATACTTGCATCATTGAGCTTGAGTTTGGCTAAAGCATCTTTTAAGGCATCATATTGGCTGGAATCTACCGGAAAGATGGAACAGAAAACCACAGGAATAGACGGCTTAAATCCTTGTAAAGCGGTTTCACAAGGGCGTTTGTTGTCGGTAATGGTATCTCCGATATGACAATCGCTTACACTTTTGATGCTGGCTGTGATATAGCCGACTTCTCCGGGGTAGAGTGCGTCTACTTCTTGCATCTTTGGTGTGAATATACCAACACGGTCAACTAAATATGTGGCATTGTTGCTCATCATACGAATTTGTGTCTTTTTGCGCATTACGCCATCTTTAATTCTGACCAAAATAACCACGCCTAAATAAGAGTCATACCAGCTATCAATTAAGAGTGCCTTGAGAGGGGCTTCTTCATTTCCTTGAGGGGCGGGCAAATGTTTGACAATAGCTTCAAGTAAATTTTCAACACCTAAACCGGTTTTGCCGGATGTTTCAACAGCATCTGAGGTGTCTAACCCGATTACGTCTTCAATTTGGCGTTTGACTTTATCTACATCAGCAGAAGGCAAATCAACCTTGTTTAATACAGGGATTATTTCATGGTTATTGTCCAGAGCCAAATATACATTGGCTAAAGTTTGAGCTTCAACACCTTGGGTGGCGTCCACAACCAAAACAGAACCTTCACAAGAGGCTAATGAACGTGAAACTTCATAAGAAAAGTCAACGTGTCCCGGTGTGTCCATGAGGTTAAGTTGATAAGTTTTGCCGTCATGAGCTTTATAATTTAAGCGCACGGTTTGAGCTTTAATGGTAATTCCGCGTTCTTTTTCAATATCCATTGAATCAAGAACTTGCTCTGTCATTTCTCTTTGTTGCAGGCCGCCGCAATATTCAATCATTCTGTCGGCCAGAGTGGATTTACCATGGTCAATATGTGCAATAATTGCAAAATTTCTGATTAAATTCAAATCTGATGGCATAAATTTTATTCTTTCTTCTTAAAAAACTTTAACTTTAATCACAAAATATATGAAAAATTTTTTATTCGCAATATATTATTAACTATGCTAATATATATAATTATTAAAAATTAACCAATCACGGGAGGCATATCATGAAAAAAATGGTGGATATAGATTTTGGCTCTTCTAGATATGAACAGCTTGTGGCTTTGCGTTATAAAATTTTGTTGGAACCGTTGGGCTTAAAGTTTTTGGATTCTTACCGTGATAAAGAGGTTAACTATCTGCATATCGGTTGTGTGGAAAGTTTGGATGATAGCTTGGTCGGTGGTTTGCTCCTTGTTCCGGTTGATAATGATACCATTCGTTTGATGCAGGTTGCCGTTGATACAAAATATCAGGGCGAAGGAATTGGGCATATGATGGTTAAATATGCTGAAAAACGCGCTAAAGAGGTTGGTTATTCAAAAATTGTGATGCATGCAATGCTTACGGTTGTGAGCTTTTATGAAAAAATGGGATATGTCCAAGAAGGTGATATTTTTGAAGAAAGCGGTATCACATTTGCCAAGATGGTTAAAGATTTATAAGTAAAAGCTGTCATTCGACAGCTTTTTTTATTGACAATTTTTTGTCTATGTGGCACAGAATAAGAGTTTTTTTATATTATTAATATTAAAGCTATGGAAAAAAAAGAAAAGAAACGTTTGGAAGAGTCTTTATCTCTGGTGTTGAACAATCAAGAAATTCTCTTGAAAAAAAGGTTCGAAACTTATTGTGATGAAGAAACTCTTTTGAAGTATGCCATTACCCCGAATGTTTTACTGATGAGTGACACAGGTGGTTATACGGCATATATCGGAACAAACGGAGACTGCAATTTTTTGAAAAGTAAATTTTCCGGTAAAGTGGGTTTATCCGGAAATGTTTGGTATTGGGTTGGTATTGCGCCTTTGGAGAAGATTAAAAGTATTCTTGTCGGAAAGCGCCAATATTTTACCCGAGTTGTCAAAAAACTAGATTTTTTGGATGCTGTTTTGCTTTTTACGCAAGTCTTGTCTAAAGATATTTTGTGTGAAAGCCAAAAAAGCAAGGTAAAAGCTTATGTCGGAGCTTATCGCTTGGCCAAAGAACTGAAGAGAAAATTCGGCGGCAAAAGCGGTTATACCAACCAAACTTATTACTGGATCGGTGAAGCTGATCGAGTAGATGTCTTCAATGTCTATAATAGTTATAAAAGACAGGGAAAGCATTTTAATCGTAAAAAATTGCTAGCGTTTTAAAAATTTTTTTTTAGGTATCTCTTCGGAGGTACCTTTTTTTTATTTTTAAATTTGACTTTTAGTTTATTTGGTGTAACTCTCCCAATGTTTTATTAATTATTATTAAATTATGGAAAAGAAACGAAAAATACAAATTTTGAAAAAGCTTGAAGATACTTATCAAGCATGGAAAGCTCAAATTAATATTTCATCAAATGTTGATAATATTGAAGAGATTGTAGAACTTGTCGGAAGAGCAACTGCTCTTGGAACAATTGTTTTGTCTCAAAGCAGAGCGCTTTCTGCTTATATCGGAACACATACCCAGTGTGACTTGTTAAAAGAAAAATTTGACGGGCAAGTCGGTTGCGTGAGTAATGTGTGGTATTGGATAGGTGGGGAAAATACGGATGATATTTCTTCTGTGGTGAAAAACTTAAAGAAAAACTTAATCATAACCGTTCCTGATGATGATTTTTTGGAGATGACGCTTCTTGCGGGCGAGATGATGTCTTTGGACATTGTTTATGCCGGTGATGAAAAAAATGGTCGCGTTTGTTATCTTGGTGCATTTAAGCCGAGCTGTTTGCTTAAGAAAAAGTTTGGCGGCAGAATCGGAAAGTCTTATAACCTTTGGTATTGGATTGGAAATGCCGATTTTGATGCCGTGTCACCGGTTTATAAAGCATATCAGCAAAAAGAGCCACGTTATCGCCGTAAAAAAATTGTATTAAAAAATTCTTAGATTAAAAAAAACTCCTAGTTAAACTAGGAGTTTTTTTGTTTTGTTAGCGTTCTAACTTTTTATATTTAATGCGATGCGGATTACATGCATCATCACCTAAACGACGGCGTTTATCTTGCTCATAGTCATCAAAGTTACCTTCAAACCACTCAACATGTCCGTCACCTTCATAGGCCAAAATATGGGTTGCCAAACGGTCTAAGAACCAACGGTCGTGGGAGGTAACCAAAACGCATCCCGGATAAGCCATAATACCTTCTTCTAAAGAACGCAAAGTATCTACATCCAAGTCGTTGGTCGGCTCATCAAGCAAAATGACATTGGCGCCTTTTTTGAGCATTTTTGCCATATGGACACGATTTCTTTCACCGCCTGAGAGTTGTCCGACTTTCTTTTGTTGATCACCACCCTTGAAGTTAAACTGACCGACATAAGCACGAGACGGAATGGTCTTTTTGCCCAATTCAAGCATATCTAAACCATCAGAAATTTCTTCCCATACGGTTTTGTTGGCATCAAGTTCATCTCTTGACTGGTCAACATAACCCAAGTCAACCGAATCGCCAATTCGAATCGTTCCAGAATCGGGTTTTTCTTGTCCGGTAATCATGCGGAACAAGGTGGTTTTTCCGGCACCGTTCGGACCAATAATACCAACAATGGCACCCTTTGGAATTTTGAATGATAAATTATCAATCAAAACTTTATCGCCATAAGCTTTGGTAATGTTTTCTGCCTCAATGACCAAGTCACCCAAACGCTCATTCATCGGAATGTTGATATAAGCTTGAGTAATTTTGTCTTTAACGGCGGCATTTAACAATTCATCATAAGCTTTAATACGGGCTTTAGATTTGGCTTGGCGTGCCTTTGGATTTTTTTGAATCCATTCTAACTCGTTAGCCAAAGTTTTTTGACGAGCATTTTCTTCACGAGCTTCTTGTGCCAAGCGTTTTTGTTTTTGTTCCAACCAAGAAGAATAGTTACCTTCATAAGGAATACCTTGTCCACGGTCTAATTCCAAAATCCAACCGGTTACATTATCCAAGAAGTAGCGGTCGTGGGTAACCATAACCACTGTGCCTTTATAATCTTGCAAGTGTTTTTCCAACCATGCAACAGACTCTGCATCTAAGTGGTTGGTCGGCTCATCAAGGAGCAACATATCCGGTTTTTGTAACAACAAGCGGCAAAGAGCCACACGACGTTTTTCACCACCAGAAAGTTTGGTTACATCGGCATCTGCCGGCGGACAGCGCAAAGCATCCATCGCAATTTCAATGGTGCGTTCCAAATCCCAACCGTTGCAAGCGTCAATTTTTTCTTGCAATTCGGCTTGTTCTTCAATAAGCGCATTCATCTCATCATCGCTCATGGGTTCGGCAAACTTCATTGAAACTTCTTCAAAACGTTTTAATAAATCTCTGGTTTCACCCAAGCCATCCATAATATTTTCCATTACATTTTTGGATGGGTCTAATTTTGGTTCTTGTTCCAAATATCCAACCTTAACACCCTCAGCGGCCCAAGCTTCACCGTTGAACTCTTTATCAACGCCGGCCATGATTTTTAATAAGGTAGATTTACCGGCGCCGTTCACACCCAAAACACCAATTTTGGCGCCGGGTAAGAAGGAAAGGGTGATACCTTTGAATAATTCTTTTCCTCCGGGGAAAACTTTGGTTAAATTTTGCATTACATAAACGTATTGATACGCTGCCATCACTTTCTCCATTTATTATTAATCTGGCAAAGAGTATATAGGTTAAAACAAATTATGCAAGTAAGGATTTAGCGGTAAGAACGAGAGATGTGTCCGATGCCGCTGTCTTCTTGTTCATATGAATCATAATCAGATGATGAGCTTTGTTGGGCTGTGCTATTTAACAATTCATCTGCTTGTTGTGATAAGTTATGATAATTTTCATATGAAGCAGTGTTATCGCTAGTTTTTTGATTCTTTGGTGCCACCTCTAAATTTGGTGTGATTTTAGAATCGTATATTTTGCTGGCATCATAAGGAATCTTTGGTGTGATAATTTCACCATCGGGCATTTTTAAGGTGCCGTCCGCATAAAGCGTGATATTAAATATATCTTGGTCATCAAACAGGCGTCTGGTTTCTCCGCACAAATAGCCGGCATCCATTCTTTTGTTGAGATATATTTCTGCCTTTTGTGAATTATAGATATATAAGCCTTCTTGCAAAGCCGACTCGCTTGGTGCTTTGGTGAGCAAAATGGCTCTGGCCAAAAGCTCAAAACGGTCATATCGGCTGGCATTGCAAGCCAAGCCTTGTCCGGCAACAATGCCTAAAGACTTTGCTTCTTCATAGTAGCTGACTTGAGCATAAGCATTTCCGATATTTAAGGCATACCCCATCAGAGCTGCAAACAAAAGCTTTTTCATCTTAAGACTCCTTATTATTTGAATGTCAGTCTAATAAAAAATCTGAAAAATGCAAAGCTTTCTCCGCCTTTTATAACAATTATCTAAAATTATGGTTGACAAAATGATTGTTTTGCCTTAAGTTGCGGTCAAATGCTTATGAAGAGGAAAAAAAATGAAAGTTTATAGCTCATTAAAAACTAAAAAAATTCGCGATAAAGATTGCAAAATCGTTCGTCGTAAAGGTCGCGTTTATGTTATTAACAAAAAGAATCCTAAGCTCAAAGCTCGTCAAGGATAATTTTTGTTGAGAGATAATTTAGTTCAGAATTAAAATCCGCTGTATTTAGGCGGATTTTTTTTATGTAGCAATCATTATTGCAAAAAAAAGCCCTATTTCTATAGGGCTTTTTTTAGGTTAAATTTTAGGTTTATGGTACATAAATCGTATGTAACATATTGGTGCGGCCTTTTTCATTGAGCGGGAAACCTGCCGTGATAATAAGGTGCTCACCTGATTTTACAATTTTGGCTTCTTTGGCAACACGGATGGCAACTTGCTCAACCTTATCAAAACTCTTGAAGCCTTCTTTGTTGATATAGCTTGTTACACCCCAAACCAAAACCATTTGTCTTGCCACTTTTTCATCCGGAGTAACGGCTAAAATCGGTAAGTTTGGTCTTTCTTTGGCGGCCAAAAATGTGGTGAAACCGGAAGATGTGAAGGTGACTATGCCTGCAACGTCTTTTAATACGTTGGCAACTTCACTTGCGGCATAAGTAATCGAATCGGCTTCTCCGGAGCAACAATCTGTTACTTTTGAGCGGTTAACCAAACGATAGAACAAGTCATCATTTTCTACTTGTTTGATGATGTTATTCATCATTTGAACGGCTTCTATCGGATATTTTCCGGCAGCTGTTTCTGCAGACAACATAACAGCATCAGCCCCATCATAAACAGCGGTTGCCACGTCTGAAACTTCTGCTCTGGTTGGGGTTGGATTGTTTATCATTGATTCTAACATTTGGGTCGCAACAATGACCGGACGTGCGTGCTTTCTGCAAACAGAAACAATTTTCTTTTGCAAAACAGGAACGGTATATACCGGACATTCAACACCTAAATCTCCTCTGGCAACCATGATGGCATCGGAGAGTTTAACAATCTCTTCCAACTCGTCAATGGCGCTGGGTTTTTCTAACTTGCTGACCAATAATGCCTTGTTGCCGATTAAGGCTTTTGCTTCTCTGACATCATCTGCTTTTTGCACAAAAGATAAGGCAACCCAATCAACACCTAATTTGAGAGCAAATTTTAAGTCTTCTTTATCTTTTTCAGTAATGGCTGAAATCGGTAAAGATGTGTTTGGTAAGTTTACACCTTTGTGAGAAGATAAAAAGCCCGGAACAACAACTGTTGTAATGGCATAATCTTGTCCGACTTCTTCAACGTGCAATTTGATGTTACCGTCATTTAAGAGCAAATCTTCTCCGGCTTTAAGAGCTTCAAAAATTTCTTTATGCGGTAAGCAAACTCTGTTTTCATCACCTAGAGACGGGTCTAAGTCAAGGCGGAATTTTTGACCTTCTTTTAAAAGAACGCCTTCACCTTTAAAGTTTCCGACTCTTAGTTTTGGTCCTTGCAAATCAGCTAAAATGGAAATGTAACGACCTTTTTGTTTTTCTAATTTGCGGATGAAATTAATTCTGTCTTTATGCTCCTCATGAGTTCCGTGGCTAAAGTTAACACGGAAAGCATCTGCACCGGCATCAATTAATTTTTCGATTTGTTCTTTGCTGGCAGAAGAGGGGCCTATTGTTGCTAAAATTTTAGTCTTTGTTCTTAAGGGCATTGTAAACACCTTTCTTTCTAAATTTCTTTTTATGCACTATACAGCAAATTTATTAAAAAGCATTAAAATTTATCCAAATTATGCAAAAAAGATTTTGCTTGTCAAAAAAAAAATTGCTTGTTATTCTCGCTAAAAATTAATTATGGGAGAAAAAATATGGCTGATGAGGAAAATTCAAATGAAGTTGGCGGTATTGCCGCTGACAGATTGCGCTCTTTAATTGAACGTATTGAGCGTTTGGAAGAAGAAAAAGCTGCAATCGGTTCTGATATCAGAGATGTGTATGCCGAAGCTAAATCTGCCGGTTTTGATGTGAAAATTATGCGCGCCATTATTAAATTGCGCAAGATGAATGCCGCAGACAGAGATGAACAAGAATATCTCTTGGATGTGTATAAAAAAGCTTTAGATATCTAAACGAATCAAGGTTTATAAAAAAAAGCGGGACTATTCCCGCTTTTTTTTATAACTTAAATACAATACCTATTAAAGCAGACAAACAGATATAAAATATCGGACTCTTTTTTTGATAATGTATCAAAACAAAAAATAATATAAAGAACAGCCAGTTTTTCCAATTTAATAAGGTTAATTTGGCAACTTCCAAACCGGCAAAAAGAATCAGGGCAATAACTGCCGGTCTGATACCGCTTAGCAAACCTGAAACCCAAATGTTTTCCTTAAATTTTTTTAAGAGTTTGGCTATGATTAAGATGATGATTACCGAAGGGGTAACCAACCCGATGGTGGCGCAAATTCCCCCTAAGATGCCTGAAACTTGATATCCGGCAAAGGTGGCCATGTTTACACCTAAGGGCCCTGGTGTGGACTCTGAAATGGCAATCATATTGGTTAAATCTGCCGTAGTGAACCAATGATATTTTTCAGATAAATCAAACAAAAAGGGAATCGTGACCAATCCGCCGCCGATGGCAAATAAACCGATTTTGAAAAACTCATAAAACAAAGTCAGATAAATCATTCTTTTTTACCTTTCTTTTTTTGTGGAAGCGCATATATAAACGTTCCGGCCAAAGCGGCTAAAATCACAATGATAATGGCTGAAACATTAAATAAAATAAGCAATAAGCAAGCGCATAAAAATATGGCAATGCCCCAATGGTCGGCTATACCTTTTTTGCCAAGCTTGATTAATGTTTCTAAAATCAGTGCCGTCACGGCTATTCTGATACCGGCAAAAGCATAGTTTACATAAGTATTTCCCATATAAATGCTTAAGACGGCGGCAATGAGCGTGATGATAATGATTGAAGGCGCAATTATGCCTAATGTGGCAATACAGCCTCCTAAGATACCTTTCCTTTTATAACCAATGAAGGTTGATACATTAACGGCAATTACTCCCGGGGTGCATTGACCGATGGAAAAATAATCCAACAATTCTTCGTCAGTTGTCCATTTTTTCTTTTTGACCAATTCATCTTGTAATAGCGGAAGCATGGCGTAGCCGCCGCCGAAAGTGAATAACCCAACCTTGAAAAACGAAAAAAATAAAGTTAAAAGCTCTTTCATTTTATTCCTTAGTTATTTTTTAGTTTTTTTATATTATATTTTTTTTATCTTTGATTGTCTTTGCTGTAAAGGTAAAAATATGATATTTGCAAGCTTAAAAGAAATTAGACCTCATGAAAAAAGAATCGCGGTTACTCCGGAAATCGTACAAAAAATCGTGCAATGGGGACATGATTTTTTGATTGAAAAAAATGCCGGAAAAGAATCCGGTTTTTCTGACGAAATGTTTGAAAAATCCGGTGCAAAAATTATGGATAATCCAAAGAAAATTTATGCTCAGGCCGATGTGGTGTTCAAGATTTGGGGACCAACTCGCGAGGAAGAAAAATATTTGCAGCAAGACCAGATTATTATTGCGCATTTTGAGGCGCAAAATAATGCCGAACAAATTGAGCGTTTGAAAAAAATAGGCGTGAAATGTTTTGCTTTAGAGCTTTTGCCCAGAATATCCCGCGCGCAAAGTATGGATATTTTATCTTCTCAAAGTAATTTGGCCGGATATAAAGCCGTGATTAATGCCGTTTTTTATCAAGATAAAGTTGTGCCGATGATGATGACGGCGGCAGGAACCGTACCTCCGTTGAAGTTTTTAATTTTGGGTGTCGGTGTGGCCGGTTTGCAAGCCATTGCAACGGCAAAACGCTTGGGCGGAATTGTCTATGCTCAAGATGTGCGCAAAGAAGTGAAAGAACAAGTGGAATCTTTGGGCGGGCGTTTTTTAGAACTTAAAAATGAAGAAAATTTTGCAGATAAAACAGGCTATGCCACCGAGACATCTGCCGAGTATCAAAAAAAGCAAAAAGACTTATTGCTTTCTCAACTCAAACAATCTGACGTGGTGATTACAACCGCGCAAATCCCCGGAAAAAAAGCTCCGCTTTTGATTGACAAAGAGATGTTGCAAGCTCTTTCTCAGCCGATTGTGATTATGGATATGGCGGCAAGCAGCGGCGGCAATGTTGAAGGCTCAAAAGACAATGAATGGGTGTCTATCGGCTCGGCAAAAATTTGTGGGTGTTCTAACTTGGTCTCTGAATTGGCTCCGAGTGCAAGCAAACTTTTTGCGCAAAATGTTTTTAACTTTGTGCAAAAAGCTTATGATTTGCAAACACATGAGCTGATTTTTGATGCTAATGATGAAATCTTTGCCAAAACCAATATTACGCAAAATATTTGAAACAGGAGAAAAACAAATGGATATATGGACCTTAATGACAATTTTTGTTTTGGCTTGCTTTGTTGGATATTTTGTGGTTTGGGGTGTCACTCCGGCTTTGCATTCGCCGTTGATGAGTGTGTCTAACGCTATTTCGGGTATTGTTATTATCGGGGCGCTAACACTTGCCGGTGCGGAAAATATGGATGAAAGCAAAATCTTTGCTCTTTTGGCAGTGTTTTTAGCGGCCGTTAATATATTTGGCGGATTTGTCGTTTCTCAACGGATGTTGATGATGTTTAAGAAAAAAACTTCTTCTGCGCAAAAGGAGAATAAATAATGTTTGTATCCTCATCATTTATGGCTTTTGTTTATATATTAACCAGTGTACTTTTTATTTTATCCATTCGTGGATTGTCTTCTCCTAAAACGGCAAGAAAGGCTAATTTACTTGGCATATTTGCCATGTTTTTGGTTTTGGCCGTGACGTTTTTTTCTCCTGATATGAAAGATTTTGTCTGGCCGCTGATAGTGTTGTTTTTAGGTGCTATATTGGGAAGTTATATGGCAATAAAAGTTAAAATGACAGCCTTGCCGCAAATGGTGGCACTGTTTAACGGACTGGGCGGATTGTCTGCCGTTTTTATTGCCTTGTCAGAAATATTGCACCACCAAAACACACCGATTGAAACCTCTTTGGGAATGATTATCGGAGCGCTGGCTTTTTCCGGCTCGATGATTGCTTTTGCCAAATTGCAAGGTTTGATTTCTCCTAAAGCATTGGGCTTTAAGTATTTGCATAGCTTAAATTTGATTTTGGCTGTTGTATTAATTGGCGTTTGCGTGGCTTTTTGCTTGAATAAAAATTTATCTTTATTCTATGCATTAGCAGCTTTGTCTTTGATTTTGGGCTTTTTATTGGTTTTGCCTATTGGCGGCGCCAATATGCCGGTGATTATTTCCGTGTTAAACGCTTATTCGGGTTGGGCTGCGGTTGGCATTGGTTTTTCATTAAACAATGTTTTGTTGATTATTGTTGGGGCAATTGTAGGTGCGAGCGGAGCAATTTTGTCTTATATTATGGTGAAGGCAATGAATCGTTCTTTGTGGCATGTGATGTCGGGCGGTATGAATGAGAAAAAAGAATCCGGCTCACAAAACGTTGCAAATCATAATCAAACAGCCAAAGTGGGTAGCCCGGAAGACGCTGCTTTTATTATGGAAAATTCATCAAAAGTGATTATTGTTCCCGGATATGGTATGGCGGTAGCTCAGGCACAACATGTTTTGCGCACCATGGCTAAAGATTTGGCTGAAAAGTTTGGTGTTGAGGTTAAATTTGCCATCCATCCGGTGGCAGGAAGAATGCCCGGACATATGAATGTGCTTTTGGCAGAAGCCAATGTGGATTATGAAGATGTGTTTGAAATGGATGCCATTAATCATGAATTTGAAACAGCTGATGTGGCTTTTGTGATTGGGGCAAATGATGTAACTAACCCTTTGGCCAAAACAGATGCTTCTTCGCCGATTTTTGGAATGCCGGTTTTAGAAGTTGGCAAAGCTAAAACGGTATTTTTTGTAAAGAGGTCTTTGAACTCAGGATATTCGGGCGTGGATAATCCGCTGTTTTATGCTGATAATACCCTCATGCTTTATGGTGATGCCAAGCAGGTAACAGAGCAGATTGTTTCCGTTCTGGAGCAGAAATAATGAATTTTATTGCGCCAATGGAGATTTTTTGATAAAATAGCCATAAATTCGGAGCCGTAAAATGAAAATATTAACCCCAGAAGAACAAAAAGAAATATATAAAAATTTATTGAAACGACAAATTGCTTTAGCGCAGAATTTGCTTACAGAATCTAAAGTTTCTTGCAAACCTGTTATGCAAAAAGAACTGGAAACTTTGATTGTGCGTGCGTTGCATACTTCTTATAATTATAATGTTGATGCAAGTGGGGTTATTGAAGATATTAAGCAGATTTTGCAAGAAAAAAGCCCATATCTCAGTTTGAAAAAATATTCTAAAAATTTGTATCAGCAAGCAGATAAGTTTCATGATATTTTGGAAAACACGCAACGTGAAGGGCTTAAACAAAGAGAAGAGGTTGCACCAAATTATCCTGATTTGTTGAAAGAAAAATCAACCGTATATATTCATATTGACCAGACATCTTCTGCCTATGATATGGTGATGCAAAATTTGGAACAATTAAACGCGGTTTTGCCCTCTGAAGACAGACTTTCTTACGATGTGGAAAATAATAAGCTGAAAGATAAAAAACAAGCTTATGCCGTGGGTGCATTTTTTGCCCGACATCAAAAAGAGCTTGGTGAAGTGATTGGTTCAGAGATAGATTTTAAGGATGAAAGTTTGCAAAAGATATTATCTGAAGCTAATTATCCGGCCTTAATCGAGCTTAGAAAAAATCGCTCTTTGGAACATAATTTGCAAAACCAAAAACTCATCCGTTTGCTTGGGCAAAAGGTGATGTTTTACCAGGCGGTGGATTTGCTGAAAAAACAACATTCAATAGATTTTCAAGCTAAACTTACGCATGTTTTGAAAGCTATGGAAAATACTTATGGCAGAACAACAAAAATGTTGGTCTTTTCTCAACAAAAAAAGGCCATATCTCAAGATGATGTGTCTATTGATACGTTGATTGTTTCAAAGCATCCGCATATGTTGGCCACACAATCTGAGTATAAAGATTGGCGCAATTGTACTTCGGCAGATGATTTTAATCATGCTCGTGTGATTGACGGAATTGCTCAGGGAAGTATTATTGTTTATGGGATTAATTCTCAAAATCCGCAGAAAAAAATCAGCCGTATTTTGTTAACCCCATATACAAATGAAAAAGGTGATGTGGTTTATTTTGCCAATAGAACTTATGGTGAATATAACCTTTCTTTCAGAGAGCAGGTGGAAAATTTGGCAAAGCAAATGAGCTCTTCTGAAAAAGGAATTTATAAAATTAATCCTCATATCTTGCCGGATAATGCTCCGGAAAATTTGTTGCAATTTGCTTCTGCTGAAGAATTTTGTCAATCTGCAGGGTTGGATTATCAGAAAAATGAGCAACAGCAAATTGTTTTGAAAAAATTAAACTTAAGCAGATATGGGCTGAACAAAATTCCTGATTTTTTGAAAAATATTTGCACAGAAGAATTAAATTTGTCGTTTAATCCGCTGACAACGCTTGAAAATTGTCCGCAATGCCAAGTGTTGGATATAAGCCATTGTGATAAACTGGATAAAAATATCGGCGAACAAATTCCTTTAAGTGTAAAAAGTCTTAATGCCAGATTTTCAAACTTTAATGGTTTGGGGCTAAATAAACATTCTAATTTAGTTGAACTAAACATTAGTAATAATGATGCTATTGATAGCCGCTTTTTGGAAAACTTACCCAAAAATTTGAAAATCTTAAAGGCAAACTATACCAACCTGACATCTTTGAAAAATCTTCCGCTACAGCTTGAAGAAGTGTCTGTAAACGGTTGCGAATTAACAGATGTGAAAAATGTTAACATTGCATCGCTAAAAGCATTTTCAAATGAGCGTTAAGCAATTCCTAAAAAGCTGAATAATATAGCAATGAATAATATTAAATAAAGTAAAACCCCCAAAAAATCGTGACCTGCTACTCTCATGTCTTGAACAGAAGGAACGGCATTTTCAATGATAATGGTTTGCAATAAAACATAGAGCAAATAATTGCCGAGTGTGGCAGGCATGATGGGAAGAATCAGTTTATCAAAATAATAACCTATCGGAAGCAAAAGTAAGGGTGCAAGAGCTGCTGGGACTGCATTATAAGCAGTGATATTGCGAAAAGATACAGAGCCCATGACGTAACCGCCTTCCATTGATCTTCTGGGAAGAATGCTAAAATTGCAGGGTTGGGCATTTAATATGCCGCCGACAAAAGCATGCATAGATTCATGTAAAAAAGTTCCCGGAACATTGATGAGAGCACACATCCACATGCTGTTATAGGTGGCATATTTGAAACGGCTAATGAAAATTACCATCAAAATAAGATAGAAGCGGTTATCTAAAACGCTTTGTAAAAACTCAGGAGAGCCTATAATGTCTGATAGTCTGTAATATACTTCATAAAGATAATGCATCGTTTTACCTGTTTTTTAAGATGGTTAAGCCGGCCAAATAGGTGTTTAAGAGAATTTGGCATATTTTCTTTTGCTCCAGTTTGTTTTGAGCATGAGTGAGAAATGAACTAAGCGAAAATAAAGACAGCCATAATGTCTGTAAAGAAACTTTGATTTCGGCTTTGGTTAATTTTTTGAAGGTGCGTTCAAATTCTTTTTGCCAAATGGAAATGATTTGAAAGATGAGCTTGTTATATTTGAAAGATGTGGCTTTTCTTTCTCCTTGTAGGTGAAAATTAAATAACAAAAACCACAAATTTTGGTGAGATAAGACAAAGTTGGTAAATATCTCTAAATAACGGTTTAGATTAACATAAGCATTCTTTTCAGGAATGTATAAGCAAAATTGTTTGTATAGCTCTTCTAAAGTTTGGATATTTTGCTCTAAAACATACTCATCCATATTGGCAAATTGGTTATAAATAGTGCCAATAGAATAGCCAGAACATTCAGAAAGTTTTCTGGCTGTTAAAAATTCCGTGCCTTTTTCGCAGACAAGAAGACGTCCTTTTTCCAGCAGATTTTGATAAATATTTTCTTTGTTTTTATTCATTGTTATCTATTGATTAATAAAATTCTGTTATTAGTTTAAAGGTACTATAAAACAAGTTTGAACAGTGTTCAATTTTTTTCTGATCGGAGAGCAAATAATGTTAAAAAAAATAATGTTCCTGTCTGCTTTGATGTTGGTTTCTTTTGAAGCAAAAGCACAAAGTAATGCAGATTTTTATCAGGATTTATTAATCAGTGAAGAGTTAAAACAACAAGATGCTCAACAAAAAGCCGATCAGTTAAAACAACAAAAGCTTGAAAAAGCTCAGAATTCTGCAAAAGATTTGCTTTTTAGAAAATCAGAAAATTTGCAGTTGGAAATCCAGGGAATGGATAAATTATCCGTTAAAAGAGAAAAGACCGACAGTAAAACAGAAACAATTGAAACACAAAATTTGGAAGAAGCTCCGTTCGGATTATTTTGGAAAGCTAATATCGAAACAATTAAAAATTTGGGTGTTATCTTAAAGCAAATTGAGGAAGAAGATTATAAAAACGTGTTCGTAGCTCAACAATTGCCTAAAGGAAGCAAGGGGTTTCAGAGGGTTCAGATAACTTTTGGTGAAGAAAATGAATTGTGGCGTATTTATGCCGTGAGTGACTTTATGGCTGATAATCAAAGGGCCAGCAAAGGTTTGCGCCTTTATGAAATGTATGCCAGATTGCTTAATAAAAAATATGGCAATCAGAAAGATTTTTATACACCGGCTTATAAAACGGTTGAGAAAGAAGTAATGGAGAGAGGGCGTCCGGTTAAAGTAACGGAACAAGTGCCAGAAAAATTGGAAAATGAAAATTTCTTAAAACAGCTTCAATCAGGTGAAGCTACATTATATAGTACTTTTGAAGGAAACGGAATCGGTGTGGCTTTGGCCTTAAATGTTGATGGAAATGGTCAAACATATATTGCTATTGATTATAAAAACTTGAAAATTTTGCAAGAAAGAGAACAAGAAGCTTATAATCTGTTATAAAAATAAAATCAGGGAAGGTTGAATATGAAAAAAATTAGTTTTTGCGGAATTTCGGGCAGCGGTGTTTGCGCATTAGCTCAAATTATGGCTCTGAAAGGTTATGAAGTCAGAGGGTCTGATCGCTCTTTTGATCAAGGTCATGATTTGCAAACAAAGAAAGCTTTGGAAGAAATAGGTATTAAAATCTTTCCGCAGGATGGGTCTTCAATTTCTGATGATTTAGATGTTTTGTATGCTTCAACTGCGGTGGAAGATACTATTGCTGATATTAAAGCGGCTAAAGAAAAAAATATTCCCATTAAAACCAGACCTGATTTGTTGGCTGAGCTTTTCCATCAATACCCATACAATATTGCCGTAAGCGGAACTTCCGGAAAAACCACAACAACGGCAATGGTTGGTTTTATTTTGGATAAATTAAACAAAAAACCTTGCGTGATTAACGGAGGTTTATTGCTCAATTATATGCAGCAAAAAGGTATTCCTAATATTATTTTTAATCAAGGTGATGTTTGTGTAATTGAAGCTGATGAGAGCAACGGTACCATTGATAAATATAACCCTTATATCGGATTAATTAATAATATTGGTGAAGATCATAAAAGTTTGGATGAACTTAAAACGCTTTTCCAAAATTTTGCTAACCGTTGTGTTTATGGTTTGGTTGTTAATGCTGATTGCCCTAACTCAAAAGAGATTAGTAATCCAAAAATTAAAAACATTTCTTTTTCCATTAAAAATCCGCAAGCAGATTTTTATGCCTCTGATATTCAAGCAAAAGCAGATGGCGTAAGCTATATGTTTAGAGGAAAAGAGTTTAACTTAAAACTTATTGGCGATTTTAACGTGGCTAATGCTATGGCCGCCGTTGCAACCTGTTCTTTGCTTGGGGTCGATGCTTTTGATGCAGCTCGTGTTTTAGAAGATTTTCTTGGTACAAAACGCAGATTGGAAGTTATCGGTTGTGCCAAAAACATTACCGTGATTGATGATTTTGCTCATAATCCAGACAAGGTCAGTGCTTCTGTTTCGGCATTGAGAAACTATCAGGGACGTTTGATTATTATGTTTCAGCCGCATGGATTTGCACCGATGAAACAATTTGGCAAAGATATTATGAAGTCTTTTGCAACGCATATGAATAAAGACGATATTTTGATTTTGCCTGATATTTATTTTGCCGGCGGAACCGTTAACAGAACCATATCTTCTCAAGATTTGGTTAAAGATGCGCAAGAATTTGGCGCCAAGGCTTTTTATTTGCCGACACGCGATGAGGTTAAAAACTTTATTATGAAAAATGTGCAACCTTTTGATAGAATTGTGATTATGGGTGCAAGAGATAATACTTTAACTGATTTTTGCCAAACTTTGTTAAAGGAAATTGAAAATGTTGCCGCTTAAAAAAGGAGATAAGGTCGGTATTGTATCTTCTGCCGGATTTATAAATAGTATTGATGATATTCAGCTTGCTCTTGATTATCTTAAATCATTGGGTTTGGAACCTGTTCTTGGAAAGCATCTTTTAGATAAATATTTTTATATGGGCGGTACAGATATTGATAGAGCTGCTGATATAAACGACTTTTTTGCCGACGATAAAATTAAAGCAATTTTTACAACGGCTGGAGGTTGCGGTGCTTTAAGAACATTGCCTTTTTTGAATTATGATTTGATTGCCAAACATCCTAAACCGATTTTTGGTTTGAGTGATAATACATCTTTGCAAAATGGTATTTATGCTCAAACAAAATGCCCGTCCGTAACTGGATTTTCTTTGAAATATGATTTTAGAAACGGATGCTTTTCCGAGTTTACCAAAAAATCTTTGGAAACGGTTTTTTCGGGACGTAAACAAAAAATTCAAAGCGGAGAGCCCCTTAATTTTGGTCAAGGTGAGGGGATATTAATCGGGAGTTGTTTGAGTACTTTTCGTAATTTGTTTGGAACAGCCTATATGCCGGATTTAGATGGTAAAATTTTACTCCTTGAAGACAGAGCAGAAAAGACACATAAAATTGCCGTTATGTTAACCCAACTTGCTATGCAGAAAAATTTTGATAAGCTTGCCGGAATTATTTTTGGGCAATTTTGTGAATGTGATCCTTTTGAAGCGCAAGATGGTACAACGGATGAGGCAATTTATGAATTTGCTAAAAAATTTGCGCACAATATTCCAATTATAAAAAATTTTCAATTCGGACATATTCCTGATCGCTATGTCTTGCCAATCGGAGAAAAAGTTCGTATGGATGCCGATACTTGTACCTTAGAATATTTGTGATAAGTAATATTTTACCATGCTGATATTTTTATCATTAAGCATGGAGATGAGCTTTTGATACATCCAAAAACCATCCCAACCGCGACTGTTAAATGCGGCCATGGATCCGATTGACCATAAGTTAGCTCCGGGGAGAAACAGCCAGCAAAACTTATAGCTGACTTTGGGTAAGTCTGTCTGTTTATCATGGATTTGGGAAGTTACGGCATCTATATGATAACCGATGAAAAATCCCATAATTAAATTTAAGATAAAATTGCTTGAAAAATAGTGCGTGTAGATTGAAATTCCAAGCATCACACACATGCCAAACAGTGGAAAAAAATACGGAGAAATAATGATTAACCAATTTGAAGGTCCTTCAAAACTCATAGCCCCGCCGTCATTATCCGGATTAACACGCAAACTTTTAACCTTATGAAGAGTTAAAAAGGCAAAAAAAGCATGTGTCATTTCATGAGCGGCTATTTCCATCATGCTTTTTGAATCTTGATCCATAAATCCTCTGATGATGAAAAAACCTAAAAAACCACCAATCATTGCCATGTTTGGAATGGTAGATATTTTGAAATAATGAAACGATTGTACAAATGCAGGTAAGCTAAAAAGCATATATAGAGCAACCGGCCATTTACATAACTCGATAAATTTATTCAACAATCTCTGCATTGTTTTCTCCTTTCAATGAAAGTAATTTAGATTATCTTTGTTTAAAATTCATCTTTTTTTGTTGAAATATTAACATTTCATCAATTAATCTTTTATACAGTTATACTAAATATTTAATTTTATGAATTTTTTAAGGATATAGCTATGGCTGATGAAGATTTGAATACATTTGACTTTGTGGTTAATGATGCTAATGAATTGATGCTTTTGATTCACGCTCAAGATACCGAGGCTAAAAATGCACGTTTGGAATTGAATGTGGATGAAAATTCAGCCTTGCTGGTTAGAAATGAAGAAAGTGAGCTTTTGCTTGAAGGTTTGCCAGAAGATATTGTGGATAGTTTGCTTGAGGCCGATGCATTGATGGTTTGTGAAATCAGGATCGGAGAAACAGATGAGGATTCTGAAATTGTTAATGCTTATGAGGCAGATGTAGAAGTTTAGAAAAAGGAGCGTTAAGCTCCTTTTTTTATCGGTTGATAGTAAAGATTGTTTTTCTTGGTTGAGCAGCAAGAAGTCTTTGGATATAGCGTCCTTGATATAGATTAATTCCTAAAGAGTTTCCTAATTCTACTGCTTGAGGGTCATCAACACGGCATAATATCATTTTGGCTCTTTCTGCTTTGTTAACATAATCCGTGAAGTGTTTATCTTCTCTTATAATATCCATAAAACTTGGGTGCCAAATTATTTTCATTAAGTCGCACTGCAAATTTTCACGGTCAATGTATTTAAGTTGTTCAACATTTATGCCGTCTATACATATTTTATAGCCTCTATATTGTGCAAATGTTTTGGCTAGCATAAAGGCTTTAATATCACTGAAAATGTCTGCTAATTGTAGCTCTAAAACAATACTGCTTCTTTGAGCCGGATTGATATTTTCATCAAAATTCAAAAAGTCATCAGATAAAATGGTGGATACGTTTAAGTTGAGGCTGAAATTACTCAACAATGAGCCATCATCATGGCGACTGATGCTATCTAAAACACGTTTATCCAAAATCTCGGTGAGATATAAAAACAGCCATGGATTTGAAAATAAGTTTACATCCGGCATTAACATATCTCTTAAGTCTGCCATAGAAACATAAACCTCATCAAAAATCATTTGCGGAGCAGATTTGCCGATGATGGCACAAACAGATTGTCTGCGAATCATGCTGGAAAAATCCATCATAGAGAGGGCTTTTTGCATCTTTGATAAGATTAATGGGTTTAAGTCTCTTAGTTGTCGTTTGTTTATAACCTTTTGCGGAGCAGCTTTCTTTTCATTTTTGGGGGCAGATTGAGACTTGGAATTCTCATCAGAAAATGAATTGATAATTGTATTAATTTTATCTTTTAATTCAGCTGATTGGTTTTCCAACTTGAAAATCTGAGCAATTCCGGCTTGAAGTAAATCTGCACTTTTTTGAATTATTGGATCATCATTGAGCAAAAATTGTATTTTGACTAATGAAGCTAAAGCTTCTTCATGGCAGATGGATTGATAAATTACTACCACATCTTCATTAGGCAGGGTGAATAGCTCTCCCATGCCTTTTTTTAAGACAGCTTCAAAGCTTTCAATCAAACTATATCTTTGCGCGGCGCGTAAAGCTTGGTTGTTTAACTTGCTGATATTTAAGTAAAGAGCCTCAAATTTGTTTATATCTTTTTCTATTTTGCATAAAAAGTCAAAAATAAGGGTTTCTTTTTTTATAATCTGAAAATCGGGATTTTTGCTAAAAATTACCATTCCAGACTCCTTACAATAAATGTTCTAAAATTTCTTTGTGTTGGCAAGCTTCCCTGTACCAACCCGAAAGAAGACGTTTTCTCTTAAGGCAATCTCGTGCATTGCATTGTTTGGCCATTGGGCATTTTTTTCGACAAAGAGCAACTTCTATTTCATCAATATATGGTCCTTGGAAAGCGGTTATGCCGTATCTCAACCCCCATTGGATGGCTTTTTGCCCATCACATCTGGCTAAGATAACGTTTTCTTTGCCAATGGCATTGATGATGCGTTTGAAGTCTTGATTATCCGTATCAAATTCTAACAATGGCTCCCAGAAAATTTTGATTAAATCAGGTTTTAACATGTCAATGTTAATCATTCTTAGGGCGTTGGGTGAAACAGAGTCAATAAGAAGCTTATGTCCTCCGCTTTGCAAAATTTCTTTGGTTTGAAAATATCTGGGAAGATTGTTGAATACATCCATAAGCTGAATTTCGACCACGATTTTTTGCTCCGCTTGAATAAAAGTTTTGGCAAAATTTACAAACTCGTGTGAAAATACGGAAGATAAATTTAAGTTAAGACTTATAGTTTTTGGCCAGTTTTTTAAGCTGGATGATAAAAGAGATGCAATGGTCTTTTTATCTAAAGCTTGAGTGAAATAATAAAATAACCAGCGGTTTGCCAACAAATCTAATGTCGGGTCAAACTTTTTAACCAAATCTTTAACCGCAATAAAGAATTCTTGGAAAAAGACTGTAAAATTGCCTTTATTGTCTACTCTTAATACGCTTTGTCTTTTAACAATTTCTGCAATATCAATAAAGTCCAGTGTCTTGATTAAATCATCAATTTCTTCGGCATTAATGGGTTTTTTGGGGTTAGCTTTAATTTCTTGAATGTTAATTTGAGCATTGGCTTGCATATGTTCTACCAATTGGTAAAACTTGGCAAAATCTTCGGGAAAATTGTATATTTTGAAGAAGTCTTTGCTGTCGTGTTGGTGAAGTAACGGGTCTGCAGACAAGCCTTCTCTTAACTGCATAATCGCTTTTTCAACAACATCTTCGGTAATATCTCGTCCCAAAATGGCAAAATCGCCGTTTGATAATATAAAAAGCATTCCGTTGGCATTACCGGCCACAGAATCAAATAATTTGGCAAAAATTTTTACGAATTCGGGATGTCTGTTTTTGGGGCGAAGTTTGGATATGTTTATATATAAAACGGAGTAACCGCTCGGATTTCTTGCCACTCTATCCAAAGCGCTCAGTAAATAAGTTTCATATATAATTTTGCTGTTTGCCATAAATCTGTCCTGAATTTTCTATACTTTTTTATTTTATTTTCAAGTTTATGCCAAGACAATTACTTTTTTGCTAACAAGATAAAAAATATTTCAAAAAAAATCCAGATAATTTGTAAACTCTTCATAAAATAGCCTTGACGCTACAAGCCTATGTGCTAAAAAGTTTATAGTATTTGAAATAATTATGATAAAGGAAAAAACTTTGCTGACACCTAAAAATAATGCAAATTTTATGCGCGCTAAAATTTTAATTGAAGTGGCAAAGAGCTATTTTAATTCTAAATTTGACGATGCCGATAATATCCCCCAATCAATTAAATCTGACGATGCTTTGCCTTTTAGAGGAAGCTTGGAAAAAGACAGAAAAATCATAAAAGAGCAATGCTTAACCTCTATGGGATTTAGCCCTGATGACGGAATTAATGCCGATGATTATACCTTGGCAGAATTTGGTAAAAAAGCTTTGGCAAGAGAAATGCTTGTTGCTAGCCAGATAGCCGTTATTCCGTCTGCTTGCAACGCTTGCGCAAAACCGCATCATATTGTAACCAATATGTGTCAGGGATGTTTTGCTCGTCCGTGTCAGGAAAATTGCCCTAAAAAAGCAATCAGCTTTGTTAATGGAAAAGCGCATATCGATGAAAGCCTTTGTATTAATTGCGGTATTTGTAAGGAATCTTGCCCTTACGGCGCAATTATTAAAACACAGCTTCCGTGTGAAGATGCTTGTCCGGTTGGGGCTTTAAGTAAGGATGAAAACGGTGTTGAACATATTGATCATGAAAAATGCATCTCCTGCGGCAAATGTTTAGCCTCTTGTCCGTTTGGTGCGATTGTTGAGCGCTCTCAAATGGTTGATGTGTTAAAACAAATTCATGAAACAGATAAAAAAGTGGTGGCTATGTTAGCTCCGGCCGTGATTGGTCAATTTAACGGCAAGCCGCAAAACTTGGTTGCCGCGTTAAAGAAAATTGGCTTTGATGATGTGATGGAAGTGGCTGTCGGTGCAGATATCACAACGCAAAAAGAAGCTGCCGAATTTTTGGAACGTATGGAAAAAGGAGATAAGTTTATGACAACATCTTGTTGTCCGGCTTATTTCAGAGCGGCTGAAAAGCATATCCCAGAACTAAAACCATTTATTTCAAGCACACATACGCCAATGTATTATGCAGCTGAGTTGGTTAAAAAAGAGATGCCTGATTGTGTGGCTGTGTTTGTTGGTCCTTGTTTGGCAAAACGTGTGGAAGCCGAATCTGATCCATATGTGGATTATGTGCTGACTTTTGAAGAAATTGCCGCAATGTTTATTGCGCAAGATGTGGATGTCGCTACAGCCGGAGAGGCAGAATTTTCTAAAGTTTCTTGCGCCCAGGGAAGATTGTTCCCTGTATCAGGCGGTGTGGCCGGAGCGGTTCAGTCTTTGGTTGATGGTAAGGTTGATTTTCGTCCCGAAAAGATTGATGGCTTGACCAAAGAAAGCGTTAAATTATTAAAGCGTTATGCCTTAAAAGGTTCTGAAAATAATATGATAGAGGTTATGTGTTGTGAAGGCGGTTGCGTTTCCGGACCGGGATGCGTAGCCTTGTCTAAAAAAGCCGCACGCACGATTGAAACATATGCCGCTACGGGTGAAAAACTAACCTTTGATAAAAAAATAGGCTAATCTTTATAAGCTTAAAAAAAGGCTTGAGTTTTCAAGCCTTTTTTTTGTGCGTAAGATGTAAAAAAAATCTCCTGAAAACAGGAGATTTTTTTGTTGTTAGATGGCGTTACGGTAACAACGGTGACCATGCCGGGTCAGAAGCATCTGCCGGTGTTACAACTAAACGTTCGTTATATCCGGTCAAGTCAATGGAATATAATTTAACCGGTGCATTAGAACGAGAGGTGCCTCTGTCTTGACGGAAGTAGATAATTACACGTCCGTTCGGAGACCAGGTCGGGCCTTCTACCAAATAACCGCTGGCAAGCAAACGTTCACCCGTACCATCCGGATACATGACACCGATGTAGAATTGTCCGTTTGCCATTTTGGTAAAGGCAATATAGTCACCACGCGGAGACCAAACCGGTGTTGCATATCGGCCTTGTCCAAAGCTAATGCGATGAACATTAGAGCCGTCAGCATCCATAATGTATAGCTGTTGGTTGCCGCCTCTATCAGAGTTAAACACAATTTGAGAGCCGTCCGGAGAGTAGCTTGGAGAAGTGTTAATACCGGCATTCTTGGTGAGTTGTTTTGAACGACGGTTTTTCAAATCCATTTCATAAATATCGGTTTTGCCGTTTGCAGCATAGCTCAATAATAATTTTGAACTATCCGGAGAGAAACGTGGCGCAAAGGTCATACCGGGGAAGTTTCCGATAAGTTCTTGCTTGCCGGTTTCAATATCCAAAATATAAACTTTCGGCACGCTTCCGGCATATGACATATAAGTGATTTTTTGCAAGTTCGGTGAAAATCTCGGCGTTAAGGCCATTGCACTACCAGAGGTTAAAAATTTGTGATTTTCGCCGTCTTGGTCCATAATAGCCAAGCGTTTAACACGTCTGGTTGCCGGACCTGTTTCAGAAACATAAACAATGCGTGTATCAAAGTAACCTTTTTCACCGGTTAAGCGTTCATAAATGGCATCTGCAATAACGTGAGCCATACGACGCCAGTTGTCTTTGGTGGTGGTAAAAGATTGAGCTTTTAATTGGCTTTCAGCATAAACATCCCATAAACGAAACTCAATTTTGAGTTGGTTCGGGCCGGCTTCTTGAATGCCGCTTTGAACAAGAGCCAAAGCATTGATGGCACGCCAGTCAATAAAGGCAGGTTCTTCGCTCATGGAGGTAAATTCTTGAATGTAGCTGTTTTCATCTATAACTTTGAATAAGCCTGAGCGCTCTAAATCTGCAACAATAACGTCACGGATTTTATTTGCTTGTTGCCCCATCCAAAAGCCATCATGAATCATTTGCGGAATGGCAATCGGCATCGGGTCGCGAACGGCGCCGTTAATGTCAATTTGTAGTTCCGCTTTGGCTGGTGAAACAATAAACAAGCCAAGTAAAACGGTTAATATATATTTGAATTTCATTTTATTTCCTTAAAAATTTAGAATCGAATCATATAGTTAGGGCTGATTTTAGATAAATATTGTTAAAATTCAATTAGCATTTGACAGATTTTGAGTTTGTTTTAGATTATTGCTAGGAGAAAAAAATGGATTTGAATGAGTTTAAAAATACTTTACCCAAATATAAAGCCATTTTGGGGTTTGATTACGGAGATAAGCGTTTGGGTGTTGCCGTGTCAGATTTGATGTGGATGGTGGCTACGCCTTATAAAACAATTTATCGCAAAGATATGAAATCTGATATGGCGGAAATCAAAAAAATCATAGAAGAAAAAGAAGTGGGCGGAATTGTTTATGGTTTGCCTTTGCAAATGAACGGTGAAGAAGGTGAAACTGCGGCAAAGGTCAGAGCTTTTGCCGAAAAAGTGTATCAACAAACGCAATTGCCTTTTGCTTTTTGGGATGAACGTCTTTCTTCTTCGGCCATGGAAAGATTTTTGATTAATGAAGTGGATATGAACCGAAAACGCCGTAAAGAAGTTCTTGATAGCTCTGCCGCTGGATATATTTTACAAGGTGTTTTAGACTTCATCGGTCGTATTTAATTTTATACACATATCTTGTCTGCTTGGTTGCATAATCTTGTGAATATCCGTATAACTTTAATAAGTTTAGGGAGATTGAAATTTATGTTGTTTTCAAAATTTGAAAGATTGGTTGCCAGACGCTATTTGCGCGCAAAACGCAAAGAGGGTTTTATTTCGGTGATTACGGGTTTTGCTTTCACCGGAATTGCGTTGGGTGTGGCAACACTTATTATCGTGATGTCTGTGATGAATGGTTTCAGACAAGAATTGTTGTCTCGAATCTTGGGCATTAACGGTCATGTCGGTATTGTTTCTCCTTCCGGTTTTCCGTTTAATAATTATGAGCAGGCCATTAAAGATATTGCTGAATTTGAGCATGTAAAAATTGTGGTGCCGATGATTGAAAATCAGCTTCTTGTTTCTGCCGGAAAAGCGGCTGAAGGCGGAATGGTCAGAGGGTTAAGAAAACAAGATATTTTGAAAAAAGATGTTTTGCGCAAAGCCGTTGCCGGTGTGAATATGGATGAGTTTTACGGTGATACGGTTATTATGGGATATAGAATGGCGCAAAAAATGGGTGTTGTTCCCGGAGATGAAATTACACTCATTTCTCCAAACGGAAAAGTGACGGCTTTTGGTACCGTTCCCAGAATGAAGTCTTATCGCGTGTTGGGCACTTTTAATGCCGGAATGTTTGAATATGATGCTAATTTTATTTTTATGCCCTTAAAAACAGCGCAAACCTATTTCGGTATGAAAAACGGCGTTTCTCATATTGATGTGACTTTAGACGATGAAAAATATTTGAACCCCGTGCGTAAAGCTATTGAAGAAAGCATTGGCGGAGCCGGTTATGTTTATGATTGGAAACAATCTAACTCTGCGTTCTTTAATGCAATTGAAGTTGAACGCAATGTGATGTTTTTGATTTTAACACTCATTATTTTGGTTGCGGCATTTAATATCATCACAGGTTTGATTATGCTTGTTAAAGATAAAGGCAGAGATATTGCCGTGTTGCGTACAATGGGCGCAACCAAGGGAATGATTATGCGCGTTTTCTTTATGGATGGTGCGTTTATCGGTGTGGTCGGAACAGCGCTTGGACTTGTTTTGGGCGTGTTGTTCTGTGAAAATATTGAATCTATTCGTCAGTTTTTGCAACAATTGGTGGGAAGAGATTTGTTCTCTGCTGAAATTTATTTCTTATCACAACTTCCGGCAAAAATTGATTATGTTGAAGTTAGTTTTGTTGTGGGAATTGCACTAATCCTTTCTTTCTTGGCAACTTTATATCCGGCTTACAGAGCTGCAAAATTTGATCCGGTGGAGGCTTTGCGTTATGAATAGTCCAACTTTGGAATTAAAAAAAGTCGTTAAAAATTATAAGCAAGGCGGTCAGGTTTTAGAGGTCTTGCGTGAGGTGGACTTGGATATTATGCCCGGAGAAGTGGTTGCTTTGGTTGGCCCGTCCGGTTCCGGAAAGTCTACTTTGTTGCAAATTGCCGGATTGTTAGATAAGCCGAGTGACGGAGATATTTATCTTAACGGGCAAAATTGCAGCAAGCTTGGTGACGCCATGCGTACTTCTTTGCGTTCTGATTATTTGGGCTTTGTGTATCAATATCATAATTTATTACCTGATTTTGACGCGACGGAAAATGTGATGTTGCCACAGCTTATTGTAGGTACAAGTATGAAAGAAGCCAAAGAAAGAGCGCAGTGGTTGCTTAAAAAACTTGGGTTGGAAAAAAGAATGGACCATCGTCCGGCAGAGCTTTCGGGTGGGGAACAGCAACGTGTGGCTATTGCCAGAGCTTTGGCAAATGCACCAAAACTTCTTTTGGCTGATGAGCCGACAGGTAATTTGGATCCTAAAACTTCAGATGCTGTTTTTGCTGAGCTTTTAGCAATTGTTAAAGAAACAGGTCTTTCTGCTTTGATTGCCACACATAACCTTGAATTGGCCGAACGCATGGATAGAAAGGTTAAGCTTGAAAATGGCAAGCTTATAGATATGAGGGCAAAAGTTTTTGTGCCTGAAATAAACTTTTATTGATAAAGCAAAAAGCCTCATTTGTGAAAATGAGGCTTTTTTTAGTTAGCGAACTTCCATTCTTTGTCTTAGATAATTGTTCAAACTGTCTTTCCAGAAAATGATGTCGTTTTGTTTTTCTATCAAATCTTCTTGAAGGACAATTTTTTGCTTTAACGAGTAGTTTTCTTCTATTAACTCTAAATTTTTTTTATATAAATAGTAGCTTGGCCCTAAAAAAATGGCAATAGCAACCAAGAGCCCTAACAAAGTAAAAAATAATTTTGTTTTCATAAAAATGCGGTTTAATAATTCAACAATCAGTTTTGACTTAGCATAGAATGTATTTAGATGCAAGATTTAAGTAAAATATGCTTGCAAAATTAAATATTAGAGTGTATATAATCTGCTGAAAGTGGAGTCTTATGGGCGAAAAGGCATGCCTAAAGACTCGTAAAATCCGATAATATGTTAGATTTTGAAAGGGATTAAAATGCCAAAATTGAAAAATAAAAGTGCCGTTAAAAAACGTTTCGGCGTTACCGGTACCGGCAAACTCAAAAGAAACTTTGCCAATAAGAGACACTTGCTCTTTAACAAAGGTACTAAAATGAAAAGACAAGCTCGCGGAACTACTTTGGTTAACGAGAGCGATGTTAAAATTGTTAAACAATTTTTGCCGTATTTGTAGGAGTGAAGAAAGATGTCTCGTATTAAAAGAGGTGTAACTGCACGTGCTCGTCACAAAAAAATCTTCTCTATGGCTAAAGGTTATAGAGGTCGTTCTCGCAACGTGTTCAGAGTTGCCGTTGAAAAAGTTGAAAAAGCATTACAATATGCATATCGCGATCGTAGAGCTAAGAAAAGAAGTTTCCGCGCTTTGTGGATTCAAAGAATCAATGCTGCTACTCGTTTGAACGATATGACTTACTCTCGATTTATGTGCGGGCTCAACAAAGCCGGCATCGAACTCGACCGAAAAGTACTTGCTGATATTGCTTTGAAAGAGCCTGCTAACTTCGCCAAATTGGTTGAAGCTGCAAAAAA